>CAZKSF010000048.1:0-19161 GCA_964555405.1 uncultured Bacteroides sp. | reverse complement strand
TTGATGCGGCTAATGTCGAGGCTCGTCCGTTGTGGAAGCCGATGCACAAGCAACCGGTTTACCGCGATGCACCGGCATATACCAACGGTGTCAGCGAGGCACTGTTTGCCGTAGGTATCTGTCTGCCGGCAGGACCTTATGTTACCGACGATGATGTGCGCTATATTGTGGATACAATCAAGGCAAACATCGAATAAGTCCTCCCCTCATACTCTCCATCCTACATCAACGGCTGCATCCTCACCCGGATTGCAGCCGTTGCTGTATATTTGTCCCACTCCGGTGCCACCGGCCCTGAGAAAATCCCACCCATGGCATCTGACAGGCTGGAAGCCTGTGTCACTTGCGTTCCGGATGGCAGGCAACCCCATCCTTGTGTATTTATCCACAACGACGTGCCTCCGGCACTGAAAAGTTCCTGTATAATTCAGGGTCATCGCTTTGCGATGCAGCAGAGGGTCAGGCGCTTATTCAACATGCCGAAGGCATTGTCCCTACGGCGGGCTGAGGGTGTAAATCAATGGTGTATTAGTAGGGGAATGTCATTTCATTGTTGCACCGAACCGTTTATTTCTATAGGCTTCTCTTATTGAAGACAATCTATTCAAACCTCTAAAGTCAGTAAGTTTATATAGATCTGTCACACCATCTTTACCTTTTTCCGTAAACCAGATAGCGTCTTTCCTAATCAGATCATCCACTAAATCCAACAGACCGTCTTCATGTGTGGCAATTAATATCTGAGATCTGACATTTTCACGTAAATATTCATATAATACTTTTTCCAATAATTTGGGATGAAGTGAGGTCTCGATCTCATCAATAGGTAAAAATCCCTTTTCCTTCATTACCACGTATAAAGCTGCTTCAAGACCAAATACTCTTAAAGTCCCTAAGGATTCATCTTTCCCCTGAAACAAATATGACTCTTCACCATTTTTATTTTCAACAGTATGCTGAAAATATGTACGAAGTTGTTTTATAGTCTTTTCTTTCTTGATACGTTCTTTTTCACTTTTAGAAATATCATCATCTTCAAGAAGTAATTTTAGTGTATCTTCAGGAATATTCCGATTAACTATATTCGTAGATATTCGAGTAACATTAAAATCTGCTTCTTTAAGGAAAGCGAGGATATAATCGTTTATAGTATCATACTCTGTAGCTTTCCTTTGAGCATAAGTCGTCAAACTCGTTGACGGAAAGATGGCAGGCATTAGGTTATTTTTTAGCCAATCCTTTGCCGAATCAATCAACGGAAGACGCGCATTAACTTGATTACGAGCCACAAAAAACGAAGTATTCTTTAAACATTTTACCGTTATCTCCTCCTTTATGACATTACTTACTTTGTCAGTTTCGCTATTTGAATTATTGAAATTTATGACCGATTCTCCATTTTCAAGAGTTCTCTCAAACAGCATGATTTGCTGATTATCTCTATAATATGATAATTTTTCAAGATATACTTGAATTTCATCTAATTCTAATTGATAGTTATATTTAGTATCATTAACATAGAAGATAATTTCGAAGCGTGAAGGGTCTTTACGGGAAGCCTCATCCAGTTTGAATGGAGTTACATCTGTATCTTCATCCAAATCCTGTGGCCTATATGACCAAAAATCTTTTAAATAATCCAATGCTTTCAATAAGTTGGACTTCCCTGAAGCATTATAACCATATATTATGGCATATCGGAGTAACCTTGTGTTATCAATTTCAACAACTTGGGAATCCTGTGCAAAAGAATCTTCCGAAGCTTTAAAGCTGAGTACTACTTCTTCCCTAAAGGAACAAAAATTTTTAATCCTTATCTCTTGTATCATTGGATAATTTTCTTTCTACAAATTTACAAAAAAAATTAAAATTCGCTCAAATCTATATGTATAAAACCATATTATCTCTATTAACCCGTCGGGGAACCGAGATGATTGATGGGTAATTCTTACCTTTGCAGTATGAGGCAGATGAGAAAGATCAACAGGCGACAATCGCCGGAATGGGCTCTTGAAGTTTTCGACAAAGCCCCGTATGTAACAGTCAGTTTTTCGCGTCCCGACGGTACGCCTTACGGATTACCGCTGTCATTAGCCAGGAAAGACGAACGCACTTTTTATTTTCACTGCGCTGACGAAGGCGAGAAAATCGACTGTCTGAAAGCAAATCCCACCGTCAGTTTGTCGGCTGTGAGCAAGTGCATGCCCAAATACGAAGAGGACAAGAATAATTTCACCGAATATTACAATTCGGCGATCGCTCTCGGAAGGGCTGAAATTGTTGACGATGATAATGAAAAGAGAGAGGCGCTACAGCTGATATGCCGCCGGTTCCTGCCACGCTACATGGAACATTTCGATGAAGCCATAGACCGAAGCCTGGCACGCACTACCGTGGTCAGAATCACACTCACCGAACCGCCTGTGGGCAAATCAAAACCATGACGCAGTCGAACCACCGCCGCGAACGGGATGTCAACGGATCGGCACGGTAAAGACAAACCGTGCTCCGGTGTGGTAGCTGCTGTCGAGCGAGAGCGTTCCACCAAGCATTTCTGCCAGCAATCGTCCGATATAGAGACCCAGACCGTTCCCCTGCCCGATAGGATCGATTTTTACGAAGCGCTCGAATATCTTCTCTTCCATACCCTGTGGGATGCCCACGCCTGTATCAGTGACTGTGAATGTGAGCTGACCACGTTCATGATTAATTATATATTTCAATATTATCGATCCTGAGTCGGTGAATTTGGCTGCATTAGCCAGAATCTGAATCAGGACCTGTTCTACGCGTTTTGAATCAGTAATGACCTTGATGTCGGGCTGTCCGGCGTTTGCAAATATTATTTCAACGTCGGGTGACACATGTTTCCTGACAAGTCCGATAACAAAATTGCATATGCCGGTCACCGATGCCTCGGACTTGTGTATACTTATCTCTCCGTTCTCTAATTTAGGAAGGTCGAGAATGTCAGTGACAAGCTGAACAAGCAGATCGGTGTCCACTGTCATCATGTCGGAATATTCCTTGATTATGTGCGGATGACCGTCCTCCCTGACGTGGTCGGAGATAAGACGCGTGTATTTTACAATAGCGTTGAGAGGCTCACGGATTTCAGCGCTCATGTTCTCTACAAAATCACTCTTAGTACGGTTGGCATTCTTTAATTTATCGAGCATGTCTACGAGCTTGTCCGACATTTCCTTGAGTGAATTACGTTCTTCTATCAAACGCTTGTTATTCTCCGACAAGCGTTTTTCAAGCTGACGTGAGTTGACATAAAGATTGAGCAGCCAAATGAGTATACCTATCAGGACGAACACTATTACTGTCATGATCACTATACCGCGCTTGCGCTGGGCTATCTCGATATTCTGGTTCTCGAATATGAGGTCACGGTTCTGATCCTTAAGGTCTTCGACATCATATATAGTCTGCAGCTCACTCAGACTCACATCCGATTTGGTGCTGAGTCTCTCCCTTAGGATTGAATTGATGACTTTCGATCCTGCCAGCATGGCGCTTTGGTCGCCGGTTTCCTGTGCCGCTTTTACGAGCAGCTTGGCAAAAATATATAGGTCGGGCTTGGTGTTGTTGTTATTGAGCTGGTTCTTTAGCATAGGTAAAGCCTCGCCATACTGCTTCTTGGCCATAAGATAAAATATGTAGCTCTTTCTCTGATGACCTTTATCGGCATGTATGCGTGGATTTCTTTTCACGACATCCTTGAGAAGCCCGTAATACATGTCGATCTCCTCGTCGGTCAGCTCCTGACCGCACACCAGCATATTGTGATAGCAATTGTACAGCGTACCGTCATAGTTACGGAATAAACGCCCCTGCGAACTGTGTAGCCGATCAAACTGTTCTACCAGATCAAACATGCGTTTATTTGCCATCAATGCCAGATCGTACATCTCGTTTTCAATATATACATTGATTGCCAGGGTATAAAAGACTGTCCGGACATATAATTCTTCGTAAGGAAATTCTTCAACCAGTTCCTGAAGCTGACGGAGATAATGCAACAGCAGTTCGGAATCGGTTGAGTTGTGAAGGTTCGTACAGATGAGAAACAGGCACGCTATGCGGTCGTACTTGTCAAACATGTCATGATCGCGGTAATTTTTCAGAGCCTGATGCAGCTTCTGCTGACGTTCCTCCTCTGACATCTTGCGGATATTGGTTGCCTGATAGCGTAACCTGATATACAGTTCCAGGGCACGTTGCTGTTCGCTTTCAGGTATTCGCTTTGCCATTTCAAGCAGTTCCGCCTCAAGCTCCGGCTTATACTGGTACAAAGACGCGAGGACGAACAACGCTTCAAGCATCGATGGGTAGTCCTTATCACGCTCTGCCGTTTCGAAGATCTGATACAGAACCGGTTTCCGGTCGCTGAAATAAAAACAGTCGTAAAGATTATGCAGTATGGAAATGCTGTCGGCAGGTGTTGTGGCTTTCACAAGTTCGGCGTACAGACTATCGGCTGACTGAGCTGTCTGCGCTCCTGCTTTAACACCAAATGACATCAGAAATATGACAAGAATAGGTCGGATGATATTCTTGAATCTATGTGATAATTTCGAAATCATGAAATGGGAATTGTAAATTTGATTGTGGGTATCGTCTGCTCGCCGGAGGTGACTGTCAGATTTCCTCCAAGCATATCGGCTATCATACGGCTGATATAAACTCCGATACTGTTATCAGGAATGGGCATAGCCTTCGGTTCGCCGAGACCTGTTATTGTAAAGGTAGCTTCGTCACCCTGGGCAGAGATAGCATATTTCAGTGTGACCGTTCCTTTCCCAAGATACTTCGACATAGTCATCATCAGATTCTGAAGTACTTGCTCGACACGCTGAGGGTCGGTGGCGATGGAAATGTCATCCTCTCCCTCATTGGCGAAAATCAGTGTGATGTCGGTCTTGATCCGGTTTCGTACCTTTTCTAACGAGAGCTTGCAGATATCCTGAATTAAAGAATTAATGATATGCACACCGATCTTCGCGTTTTCGAGCGAAGGCAATTCGAGCACATCGTTGACAAGCGTAAGGAGCATGTCGGTGTTGAGTGAGATTATCTCGGCATACTGCTTCAGTTTGTCGCGGCTGTTGGTATCGGCGCAGTCGACTATCAATCCTGAATATTCTACGATGGACTCGATGGGAGTACGGATCTCATGACCTATGTTGCTGATAAAATCTGTCTTAATGCGGTTAACCGCCCTTACTTTATCACGGGTCTCGATCAGTTCTTTCTGAGTGCGCCTCAGAGCGTCGCGTTCATCGCTGATCATGGTGTTCGTATCGGTCAGTTCGGAGGTAAGCTTCCTGGAGCGCCGGTACATGACAAATACAACCACAAGCATTATCACCAGTATCACGATACCTATCACCGTATAAGCCAGGCGCGTCTTATGACGGTCAATTACGATCTGCTGGTTGGCGATTTCAAGTTCGTCATTGCTCTGTTTCAGATCATTGACTTCATATGTTATCTGAAGTTCCTCATAACTCTCGGCAGCCTTATTCTTTATACGGTCCTTGAGCATATCATTGCTCATTTCAAGCGCCGTCAGCTGGGTCGAGCTATCGCCCACTATTCCGGCAGCTTTTATCAGGGCATCTACCATATATAACTGCTCGTCGCGGTCGATGACATAGCCGTCGAGCTGCTCCTTGATCAACGGAATCACATCGGCATAACGCTTTTTTGCCATCAGGTAATAAATCGTCGGTTTATGCCGCTGTCCCTTTATGCTTGGCAGATTGGAATTACGTTCGATCAGGGGAAGTACCTTGCTATAATATTCTTCAATCTCTTCCGGCGTGAGGGCTTCATGACACCGCAACAGACGGTTGTAGCATGCAAACGCCACTCGGTCGTAATGTCCGGTCGTACTCCCTATTATTTCATTCTCCGATTCAAACTCGTTGATGATATTCAGCAATGTCTTGTTTGCTTCGACCGATTCGTTTATCTTGCCGTTGGCAAGATAACTTAAAGCCGCTTGCCTGTAAAACAAATACTTGAGTGCGCGGTCGCTCTCGGGCAAATTATTGATCAACGTCTGAAGTTCCTGTAAATAGCCTGTCAGCATATCCCCTTCTGTTGCAATATTCAGGTATTTACACAGCAGAAAGAGATATTCTATACGTTTGTAAGTGTCAAATTTTTCCGATTCCTTATGTTGGGAAAGATATTCGCGCAATTTTGCTTCACGCTCTGCATTGGAGAGGGTGTGCAACCGGTTGGAAGCGCGTATGACGTTCAGATACACGAGTGTGCTGCGCTTGTCCGCTCCGTCAGGCAACTGTTCGGCACAAGCC
The DNA here is from genome assembly GCA_964555405.1 of uncultured Bacteroides sp. GTDB lineage: Bacteria > Bacteroidota > Bacteroidia > Bacteroidales > Muribaculaceae > Paramuribaculum. The sequence goes on along the minus strand of CAZKSF010000048.1, from coordinate 12,829 downwards.
AGGATCACCTGCAGCATGGAGTCATTTGTCGCGTAATGGTCGGAACCCTGTTTCAATACATCGTTGACCGTGCGGTAATCGCCCCGGCGCAATGCCAGGTCGTATATTTCGTTCAGAGTGGGGCCTTTCTGCGAATATGGCAGGCTGTCATAAATCTTGTATAGAAGTCCGATGCTGTCGCGAAGAGTTGAGGCTTCAGCAAGTCTGCTTCTGAGACTGTCGGAAACGGTCTGAGTATTTCCTGTCAACGATAAAGTAAAAATAAACAAAAATATGATATACCGTTTCAATTGGTCTAACATAAATGATTGGTTTAATTTGTCCGATAACAAACGAAAGACTGATTGTGGCTTCAGAACGCAGCCTCATTACGGGGTTGCGGCTCCGAAGATGGAAGTACCTAAATTGAATGAACAAAGTTAAAAAATTTCCAAGAAATTTATTCCTCTTTTTGTGCAAAAAATTTTAATGCCGCCCTAACGGAGATGCGAAGCCCGCAACCCATAAGGACAGCTTAAAGTAATTTGGCAGTAATCCGGTTTAGCTCTGAACGGCCCTATCCGGGAGCAGACAGTCTTGATTAAACATCCTCCCATAAAAAATTACGAGTCCAACCCAAGGGGTAGGACTCGATTTGATCTTTTTTATAGTGCAGTTGGGCGCAACTGGGCTTTCCAAGTACACTTTCTATTTGCAAAGGTAATAATACTTTCCCAATCCGAAAAATAGCAGCACGAATTATTGTTACTCGATAACTACGGACATTCGGAAACAGCAGTCCTGTTAGCTGATATTGTATTATCTAATAGTTCCTCTTAAACCGGTCTATCTCTCCAGTACTTTTGAAACGTATCCCCGATGACGGAACCAACGGTGAGCCCAATTGGGAACCATATACACGTAGCCAGATATATCCTCATGTGGAACACAGTCGAGCTGAGCGCCTATCACGGTAGTTGCCCTGGCTACCGACATGCCGGTAAGCCGGGCTATCTCCTCCCTAAGCAACGAGTATGATACTTGCCGGATTGCTTCAGCAGTGAGATTCGCACCTAATTTCCGGCGCAATTGGGCGGGAGATGGCAACGGTACTTTCGGACCCACATGCAACCCATCGAAGCAATATTCACCGTCGACCTTGCGCATTACAAACCCCGAACGGTTGCGGGCATTACACTCCTCCGCCCAACGTCTCACAACCGGGTCAGTTATTCCGCGCATTATTTCCGGAATAATCGGCTGACGCCGCAACTCGCCGTAAGTGTACCCCTCACGGTTGATTCCACCCGATCCCGACGGCACATCCGAGTCAAAAATCGAAACCCCGTCCATATTTGACACAGAGCCCCCAAGAGCGTTAAGAATATCGTTAAACAATGACATAACTCACATAATAATCTGATGAAACCTAAAAAGGCAAATTAAGCCAACCAAACAGACCGGCACGTTTCACATCTTTAGAATTGCAATGTGGACAGAATGGAGGATTCTCCTTCAAACTCATAGCTCTTAGCAAAAGAGTAGGACAGACCGGACCATAACCGATGATCCACTTAAACTTTTTCCCACACTTGTTACACCTATATTTAAGTTCCTCTCCGTCAATAATCATAACAGTAATAATAGGTAAAAATTTGTTAGCTAAAAAATAAACGATCAAAAGAATCAAAACTGTCTGATTATTTTGACTTGAACCTATGTATATTCAAGCTATATAATTTGTATATGTATAAGTAACGATTTTTACGATAAATTTTTATATCAGGAAGAACAAAATCAGCCATTCCACTATTTTTAAGGATTTCTTTTATCCTGAACTCCAAAGCTGAATCATCTCCCGACTTGAGATCTTTAAGTAAATCCTTAAACATACCGTAGAATTCTTCATATACTACCGGCATCATTTCTTTTGAGATAATCATCGGTCTTGATTTCTGAAATGGTAGCCTTTCCACTTGTGCGAAGAAGGCTATTCAACATATCTTTGTCCATACCTTTATCTAAAATTGATTAAATGTGATTCTCTATATAAGATACTGCATCCTTTACTGTCTTTATTCGATCGGCTTCGTGTTCCGGGATAGTTATACCGAATTGTTTCTCCAATTCCATCATAAGTTCTACAAAATCTAACGAATCACATCCCAGCTCACTAAATTGGGTACGCGGAGTTACTTCTGAAGGTTCAACACTAAGTTTTTTTACAATAATTTTCTTCACATTATCGAAAACTTTATCATAACCGCTTGCTGTTTGATTATTATCAGGAGTAGCTATCCTCTTCATCATATCGTGAATACGTTGTGCTGTTTCATCCCAGAATGAAGCCTTAAATTCAGTTTCACAGTCTTTCAAATTCAGGGAACGATAATCGTTCCAAAGTTCCTCAAGTTTATCTAAAGGGGTTATGTTTTCAAATCTAAATATTGAGAACATGTTGGCTATATAATAAACACATGCTCCTTCTTGGGTGAGGTCAGACATGGACTTAATAAGGTCATCAACTTCATCGATTATGGAAAGATAATCCCTCTCATGCTCGTCATAATCTTCATCTAAATAATGTTGATCATAATAAAAAAGATGCAGAACAGCTTTCAATAGTAAAAGTCTGTCTGTTTCTTCAATCTGAAGATCCGGAGAATCTATTTCATTCTGAATTTGGGCAACTCTCCTATTGAAAATCATAGGTGATACATCCAGTATATTATCCAAATTTGAGAGATATCTTTCATAAAGGGAGTTTGAGCGTGCAAAATCCATTTGATTGCTATCTTCTTCCATTGAATAAGGGTCTCCTAACGAATCCTTTGTAGTATTCTCTACTTGTCGGATTTGATTAGCAGAACCTGATTCTGAAATGGAACCTTTCCCACTTGCGCGAAGAAGGCTATTAAGCATATCTTTGTCCATATCTTCAACTTTTCATGATTTGAATGTAGAGTTTTAAAGAATTTTATCCAGGGTGATCTTCAGATTCTCATACACTTGTCTCTGAGATTTCCACGCACTTTCAAGTTTGGCAACACAGAGAGCTTTATAATCGTTAATAGCCTTCTCCATGCCTGCCAAATCCTCATGAGCCTCCAAATCCTGCAACTGAACAGAAACATCCATCGTACTTATAATCAATGGGAATTCTTCAGATGCAACAGAAAGCAACTCCGTTTTGTTACTTTCTGAAATATTTGAAGAAAGTACATCGGAATTGATCTGATTATGCATGGAAGTGATGGCGGTATTCCATTTATCACAAGCAGATCTGACAGATGCCAATATTTCGTTCTCAATTACTTGAGATAAAGTTTGGTAATCAACTTGCCGGCATTCTTTTTCCGGATTATAAGCCTCTTTTTTTCTGCTTGCCAGTAACGACCCGACAATAACTACACCCCCAAGAATAGTAAAGCCCATCTTATTTGACACTAAACCGCCAATCAAAGAAAGGCAACCCAATCCTCCGATGACCGGATTAATTGCTTTCAAAGCACTTTTTTTACTTTGAATTTCCTGATTATTATCTTTATAGGGGATCTCCTTAATCCATGAAATTTGATCAAGAGTTTTTTCAATCTCCTTTTTTAACAAGTCGCACCGGTTAATGTAATTATTCACTTCCATATCTTACGAATTAATTATCTTAATGATTCTATTCATTGAGTCACAAAAATCTTGAATTTTTTGTTCTTCCTGTTGTTTATTTCTAATTTTAGCCCCGAGATCATTCAGATAACTTGTTATCTTATCATTGATCTCTTTGATAAGAGTAGATTGTTTCTTCGTAAGGACTCCTTTCGCTTTTCCAGCCTGCTCCGTGAAAAGATGATTCAACTCAGAATTAGCATTTTTCTTAAAATCAGTTAGAATTCCTGCAGCTCTTGACAAATTATCTTCTGCTCTTCTTTGTATTACTCCCCTTGCATCTGACTCCTCCTTCGTTCCTGCAAAAGTATCAAAGGTAACTACATTCTGAAAATTCAATTTATCAGGAAGATACGGTAAGTTGCCCTTGTCAGGTTCGCGATAAGCCTTTAATTCAACCATCGCATCCTGAACAATCCCACGAATAAAATCAGCGTCTAAAACCATTCCAGAATCTTTTTCCTCTGCTTCTTGCACCACAGACTCAATCTTTCCAAGAAGACTTGAAGATACCTCGCCAAGACGGTCATTCCACTTCTTAATACTATCCTCAAGTATTTTTTCCCATTGTTTACGTACGTTGGCGATGGTTTTATGCGCTTCTACTACATTTACAGGATCATTGTAGTGCTTTGTTCTTCCCAAGCGAGTAGTTTCCCTTGACCATCGAATATTTTTACTTTCAGTTGTTATGGAGAGATTTCCGGGAAGTAAGTAATTATTTGCTATCTCACGTGTAATTAAATCTATTTCCGACTGACTACTTGTTATGAGTCTGTTCACATCCCCTTGGAGTTTGCGGAGAAGACGAGCGGTTGCTTCTTTTGTTTTTCCCAAAGAGGATGCAGTAGAGTCGTGAAGCGTTTGCAAAGCATTGTTTCCTCTATTTGCAGTTTCCTTTGCCAACTCTTCAATTTCGCCTGTTATCGTAGCGAAATAATTGTTCATTTTACTAATGATTATCCGATCTTTGTTTGCGGCAAAATCTTTCAAATATTTTTCTTGAATATCTGAAATCTGGGCAAGATTTAAAAATGTCTCTTTTATATCTTCCGGAGTTGAGAAGAAGCTCGGATAAAACCGTTTCATCTGCTCTACTACGTTACGTTCAGTAGGATCCCAACGCGATTCACCTTTTTGAGCTATCGAGAATCCAATACCCGAAGAGAAATCAAAAGAGGGAGTCTTTCCTATATAATCTGAAGATCCTATATTGCGATCCATCTGTTTGCGCAATACATTCTCAAGATGTTCGGCTGCTCCGGCAAGATCATCCGGGAACTGATGACCTACATCCTGCAACGCTGAATCAAATTTACTTGCTATTATCACAATATCGCCTATTCCCTGACCACCTATACGATTTACAAGAAAATTTACATCAGTAGCATCAAAAAAACTACCGGAATAGCTCAAAAAGAAAACTCCATGACATCCGCTGAGGAATTGACGGGTTCGTTCTTCACGGGATATGACGGGATCATTCACTCCCGGAGTGTCAACAACCTGTAGATCTTTCAGACGCTCATCATTCATCCTAATAGTCAAGGATTTGACAACCGGTGTATATGCACCGTCGGCTCCGACATATTGTGCAAGCTTTCCATGAAGATCATTCTGACCTGAAAACTTTTCCATCCGTTTTTCCGCTTCCGGCTTAATACAAGATTTTGCTTTTCCTGAAGCTGAAGCCACCAATTCTTTTGCAGCCCTCAACTCATCGGGAATTCCGACTGCCGTTGCAATATCATTCTCGGTGGCATTTGGGAATGCGCCCCGATTGGCAGCTATCAAGCTGTCGTACTCTTTAGCTCTATCCTCAAAGAAGGTCCACTCTGACCTATTGAAGAATTCTATCTCAAACTCATTGTCTTTACCATACTCAATAACAGTCAGCCCTGCCGTCATGGGAGTAGCGGCACGTGGTAATACGTTCTCTCCGTCAAATATCAAAGAATTCAGGAATGACGACTTACCTGCCTTTACCTGTCCTACTACTCCCAAACGAAGCATTTGGTTATTTTCCAGCAGATTTTCGGCATTGTTTCTTATTTCAGAAACTTTATCTTTTAGACGAGTTACTGATCCGTCCACTAAACCTATTCCGATTTCAGGAAGGTTAGCGATAGAAGTCCGCAAATTATCTAATTCTTCTTTAAAATTATCCTTTGTAAGTTTCATCGTTATTGAAGTATGTTAATATTCAGAGTGTCTTAATCCAACTTTCAAATGTATTTTTCTTTAAAAGATCATCTAAGGATGTCTTGGTACGTTTCAAATCCCGGTTAAAACTTAGAAGTAATTCACACATTGCTTTTGAGTGAACTATTACGGCAGTCTCAAACGGATCATATCCTCTGTTATCTGTAATATCACAAGAGGCTCCATTTTCAAGCATATACCTCAACATATCGATTCTGCCATGTGCCACACAATATGTAAGCGGATTATAACCTTGAGAGTTACAAGCATCTAATGCTATACCTTCCGATAAACAATCAGTAAACCTCGCCATATTGCCTGCAGCGATTGCTGAGAATATGTCTGAAACATACTTTTGAGAATTAGAAGGATCAGACTTAGATAAATCATGACCAACCGATCGTATGAATGAAGTATAACAGGCTTCAAACAGTGAAATTACTTGAATCTTGAATTGAGCCAAAGCTTCATTATACTTTGTCAGATCTCCTATTGACTCACAGATTCGCTTATACTCGTCCTTTAATGACTCATATTCATCCTCGCACAGATCGATTTTTGACTTATATACTCCAGTTATTTCATCACGCATCCAATTTTTCTGAACTGCTGTAAAGTCTGGCTGGCTTGATGTTGAAAAGTAGTGTTTTATAACATCAATAAACGCATTGATCTCCTGTCGTACTTCCTCTAACTTGCGAAAGGAATCCGATTTTTTCCCGGATGTTTCTTTTCGTTCGCTCTCTAACTGGGATAACAGGGTGTTAACTTCCCGCTGTGCGTTTGCGATTACTCGGGAAACTTCCTTTATCACAAATGACTTATAGTCGGATACACCTCGGATGGCTTTACAATAATCAATAAAATTGTAAAAGTCCTTCCCTTTCTGGCAAAGGAATGGTACAGGTTCATCGATAGAGAATGCGCACACATTATATAAACTTGCCGGTTTACGCAGACCCTTAATTAATGTTTTTTTAGCCTCTAATAGAATTTTTTTCTGCTCTGAATCCGGTTTCTTCTTATGACGTTTTGTAAAAACCACCATTATCGGCTTGTCGGAGTCATTTGTCTGAATATCTCTGAGGATGTTCAGGTCATCTTCCGGAATGGTTCCTTTATCTATATCTACACACCAGACGATAGCATCTGCCTGATTGAGTTGACTGACAGCAGTTTTTCTATCAGTAGTATCGTTTTCCAGATTCTTGCCGGTGGAGTTATTGTAACCGGGAGTATCTACGAAAGTGACATTTGAAAGCCTGCGGTCATTTACCGGACAATCAATGTGCAGAGATTGAAGAACTGACGCTACATGCACACTCGATTTAGAGGAGTGTTTGATAGTCTGCAGAACACCTTTATCCAAACCTACAAATCCGTTTCTCAGATTACGTCCTCGGATAACGACATCATTTGTACCCGGCGCAATCGTCAAGTGAGTGTTTACTATAGATACCGGGTCTACTCCGGTGGGCAGGAGTTCAATATTTTCGATAAGATAGTTAAGGAATGTGGATTTTCCTGCACTATACCCTCCTGCAACAGCTATTTTTACAGTTGGTGATCCATAATTATCATCCAGACTTCTGATAACATCAGTGAGAGTACACCATAACTCAAACGAGAGATCAGAAGAATTTTTCTTTATCCAGGGATAATCAGGATGTTCTGATTCTTGGATCTTATCGAATCCTTTAACCTTGTCGATCAACTGGGTGAAAAACGTTTCGCTGCTTTTTTTTGCTTCGGCAGTTGAGATATAGGAAATCAAGTCGAGAACCACCTCCTTATTTTCATATTTATTTACTTTTAAGGTGGTGGTTCTCTGTGAATTTCCTTTTCCTTTAAATTTATCAAATTTACCCATTAGGACATTGAAGCTTTTACAATGTCTGCATAATTTCTACAATCGCTGTCATTGCCTCCTTCACACGAAGTTGTTTTTCTTCACATTCCTTTTGTTCGCGTTGCTTCATTTCAATCATTTCTTTAATTGAAGCGTCAATACGCTTACTCTCATTCTCAATCATTTCCTCCACTTGGCGATCTGCCAGAGCTCTTTGCTCGGAAAGGATATTTTGAATCGTGGGACGCAATGCTTCCGAAATCTGACTTGCAGCCGTGTCACAGATTTTGGTTTGAATCTCATTAATCTTCTGCTGATCGCTCTTGCCGAATATGAATTTGAGAATATCAGGAATAAAATTAATAATTATTGCGGTGAGGGGACCAAGGAATTTACCGAGTACTTTAAGAAGCATTGTCAGACTCTTGTATGGAGCCATCTTTGCAATCAACGTCTCAAGGCTTTTTGTTAAAACCGTTGTAAAAACAGGTCCGGCTTTTTCAGGATCAATAAGCCTCTGGGCTGCATCGTAAATTATCCCCTCATTCTTCAGGATTGATTCTATTTCATCGCTGAATGTTGTAAGACTGTCGGATATTGCTACTGCATATTCCTCGATTTCACGCTGCAAAGAGTTAGTCAAAATAGGTCTTACAACCTGTATTATTGCATTCGCTACTGCATCCTTATTATTCTTATTGGAAAATATGGTGGAAGCAATAGTTGTAGAGTTCGAGATAATCCCATTCTTAACATCTGCAACAATATCATCCGTCGATTCCGCAAGAGGTTGAGCATCGTTTTTCTGACTCCTTAACTTATTCAAAGCTTCTTCTTTCTTAGCCTTGATTTCAGCCAGAGCCTTTTCAGCATTCTTCATATCTCCTGCAAGAAGACCATCGATCCGCCTTAGATCAAGGAGCATTCTATCCAGAATGTTCTGCACTTCGGGCAGGAATCTGTTTCTTATTACAGATTCTACATCTATGGAATCCAGTGTCTCTGTTACCTGCTCAAATTTACCCGTGGAAGCAGATGTTACTCCAACTTTCTTTTCTCCACCGATTCTCGAGGAAAGGGCTTTTTCCATAGACTCTCTCACGTTCTCCACTGCCTCGGGATTCTTTTTATCAGCTTTGGTGAGAAATGCCGAGAAATCTACCCCTTTATACTGAGTAAGCTCCTTAATAAAACCTAATGCGGAATTAGTGAACGTACCTTTCTCCACATCACCGAAAACCATATAATGTGTGCCATCCGTCAGGTAGTCATTTATTGCCGTTGTATGGGCTTCCACACCCGAATCAATTCCCGGCATATCAACAAGCAGCATACCCTTATCTGACATTTTTTTGAGAAGCTGACTGTCAAGATAAAGTTTTACAAGATTTCCGGGTCTTAGATTCAGGTTGCTGATTTCTGAAGGTTTACCCTCTGAAACTTTAACTCCATTGAAATAAAGCTCCATCTTCTCGTCAGGCGAATAGTATAATTCATAAGGTACAGACGTTTCAGGAGTGATAGCTGTAGGAAGAATATCCCTCTCAAGCATGGCGTTGATAATCGAACTTTTGCCGGAACTGAAATCACCGACAAAAGGTACACGCACACATTTTGTGTCTGACAAGGTCGTTATCACATCATTTGCGTTTCCAACAATATCAGAGGATGCATCACCTGATAATGGAGTATAGATATCTAAAGCTTTCTTTAGTTTCTCTGAAAAGTTTTGAGCCGTTTGCATGATTGAGAGTTTTATAGAGGTTTCTAATAAAGTGTTTTAAACTTACTGGTAAAAGTGGTTTGAATTGTCCTATTTAGTCAGTGATTGCCGTCTATAATTTTTCAACTTTTAGAAAGCCGGGGTTAAGGCAATTCATTTTTTTGAGATCCACACCGTATTTTGCCATAAATACCGTATTGACGGTTTCTGCTATGGGACCAGCAACAGATATGATAGGGGCGAGTGAAGATATTTCCACACTCATTCCGGGATCAATGTGATAGCCGGCTGAATTAAAGCTTGTTTTAGTAGAGATTTTGTAAAGTGCCATATCGTTATTATACATAAAAAAGACGCGAAACTGCGATGTTTCCATTATCGAAAGTCAGGCTCTGGTAAAACCGGTGGTCTGATAATAAGAAGCAAGCAGTCCCACGCCCTATGCATAGGGGTGCGGAATCGCACTTGCCATTTCTTTCCTGACCGTTTTAAAGTTTACCAGACTTTGACTTTCGGATTGGAATGGCTGTCAGTCTACAATGTCTTTAAAATACCTGCTGGTATTCCAAAAGCAAAGTTATATAAATTCACTTTTTTCTCCAAGCTGTTTTATTGTTTTTTTGAAGAACAAGTTGATTTATTTTTCGTAGAGTGCGCACGGGCATGGAACTGATTGCTATTTTTTCATATTTGTAGTTTATTAATTGGTTACATTGCAAAATTATTGCAATACTCAGCCAAAAACTGTCACAGTGTTTTGTTAATTTTGCCTCATGTATCGAGATTATCACTTTTTTCATGACTGATAGATTTAAATTCTGTATCTGGCTCCTTGACAAACTCTCGCGAGGACGTATGACTTTTCGGCAGTTAGCTGAAGAATGGAAGCATGCCTCAGCTAATGACAATGCCACGCAGTTGACACCACGTTCTTTTCAACGCTATAGAAATATGGCTGAGGAACTCTTTAACGTAAATATCGATTGTTACAAACCCACCAATGAGTATTGGATCGATACTACCTCCATGGAGGAAATCGACCAGTGGACTTTAAGTGCTCTCCGGCTACATAATCTCTCTTCTATTTCTGAGTTACGCAAAGTCATAATGCTCGAACAGCCCCCTGCCGGATCGGAACTTGTAAGGTTACTTGCCGAGGCTTGCAACGAACGTCGCGAAGTGACCGTAATCTACAAATCGCCTTATCAGCCGGAACGAAGTTTTACACTGATCCCTTATTTCCTGCGTCTGTTCAAACAACGCTGGTACTTGACGGGGCGCCAACTGAACAAGGACTATACTACCACTCTTGCCCTTGAAAGAATAAAGGATGTAATTTTGGGTGAGAGAACTTCACAGTCTTCCACTGTGGTAACGCCTGAAGAGCATTATGACGGGTGTTTTGGAATAATCGTGCAGGGTAAACCTGAAAAGATTATCATAAGAGCCTTTAGTCCGCAGGACACTTACCTGAAGGAGGTGCCCCTGCATTCTTCGCAAAAAATAGTGGACGAGACAGATGCGTGGACTGACTTCTCGCTGTTCGTCCGTCCCACTTACGATTTCAAACAGGAACTGCTGTGGCACCGCGACAAGTTGACGGTGATTTCTCCGCAGTGGTTGCGCGATGATATGATTGATATACTCGGCAGGATGATACATTCCTACCGTACCGGTTTGCCCGACTTTAAAGACGAGTAATTACAACCCCTGATATAATAAAAGGATATCGCTTTATATTTCTAACTTGTTAATTGCAGACATATAAAGCGATGTCCTATAAAATCCTGTAGAGGATAACTCTGTCGACGGTTCAGAATGTGAACTTTTCAAGAGTAAGTGTACCGCACTTTTCAAGTTCGGGTACAAGGCGACGGAAATGTTCCGACTCTGTGTGAGCCTTTAGACACTCCTCATCTTCCCATGTCTCCACTATCTCGATATGATTATCAGAAGTAAGACTGCTGAATGCCTCATATGTGATGCATCCTTTGTCGTGGAGTGAGAGTTCCACCAATTCAATCGCGCTCTCAACAGCGTGCTTGGTCAGTGAACTGTCAGCAATTTCAAGAAAACAATTTAATCGTACCATTTTAATATAGTTTTGATTATTGAATTTATATATAACTTATTCATTTCTGCTTCCGACATAATGTATATCCTTTTTCCTTTTAAACACCAAAGATACAAAATATATCACATGAACCATCAGTTTTAACATTGTCGTTTGACATCGTGAATCATGCATAGTGCATCGAATTCTGCATTCTGAATTAATTCAAATTTGGTGGACAGCGGCAATTTATAGGTTTTGAATTTGGTGGACAGCGGTAATTTCACTCGTGGATTCTCCATCGATACTCCCACGTATGCTCCATGAAATGGATGAATCAATGACAGTGAATTTCTGCTTTAGATGTAGCAATCCCAATGTTGGCTTCAAGCTTCATAAAGAAGTTAGTTATTTTAAAATCTACATGGACGATACCGGGCTATTCGTCACTCTGGCTTTCTGGGACAGGGATGTGTCCGAGAACGTAATTTATTCAAGACTACTTGCAGATAAGTTAAGTGTAAATCTTGGCTATATTTTTGAGAACCTTGCGGCTCAGATGATAAGAGCAACCGGAAGATCACTATATTATTACACATGGTCTCAACGTGATGACTTGAAAAAGTATTATGAGATTGATTTCATCCTTACATACTGTGACAAGCTCATCCCGGTAGAAGTGAAATCAGGTGGTTACAAGACGCACAAATCTCTGGATGCTTTTTGCGAAAAATACTCCAATCGTATCCTCTATCCTATGATGGTGTACACCAAAGCTCCACAACGCGATGGTTCCCTGAAAATGATTCCATTCTATCTTTTCCCCATCATCATGGAAAATTTGTAAAACCCGGCAATTATTCCCTGTCATCCCCATGAGTGGTGATATTAAGGAATTCTGACATAGCCGTTTCCGACACCGCTTTGTCGGAAACGGTCCAGTATGTCAGTTCTTTGATGGACATCAAAAAAAGCGCAACCTGTAGAGGTCACGCTCTTTTTTTATCTAAAGTTATGTTTTGCTTACTTCACTTCCTCAAATCTAACCATATCTTATTATCAGCAATTTAGCTTCAAATGGTACAAATATGGGATTTCTTTGCAATTAAAATAATTATAGGAGAAAAGCGATTTCATCGATGACAAATAGCTAAGAATTATATCGGTTACTTTATCGTTTTATATTTTGGAAGGATGATTTTAGCCCAAGCCGGCATATCGTCAGAATAAGATTTTACCACCTCGCCATTGCTCATTCGGAACAGAATCCTTGCATCCTCATCCTCAACGGAGTTGTCGTAGACGTATAAGCGATCAACAATTGGAGCAATAAGTTGACAGTTGGCGATAGACTTGTCGT
>CAZKSF010000047.1:0-20552 GCA_964555405.1 uncultured Bacteroides sp. | reverse complement strand
GGTTAAACTTGCGTGTCTTGGCAAGTTCCATCAACATCTGAAATAAAGACTTAAATGACTTAATTTCAGACGGCACATAACAGTTGAGAGCCGACGAGATGAGTCCGGCAAACTCTTCGCACAAGGCAGCCTCATTTTTCCTGCTGACAAAAAGATATACCGTAGGATACTCACCCTGCGTTGCACGCAGAGCAAGCGATGTCTTGCCTATACGACGACGTCCGGTTATCACAGTCATTCTTGACCGGGAGTCAAAAGCTCGACCTTGGATGCGTCTCAGCTCCTCAATTTCTTTTGTCCGATTATAGAATTTCATACTTTATCACCGCAGTAATTATTACCACGGTGACAAAATTACAAAATTTCTTCTAATTCTCCAAATATGATTTGGTTATATGTTTGACGTTCAGTTAGTAGCAGACCAAATCCAACTCCACGCCATCGCCTTCTCAGAACATAAAAAAAGATTCAGGCATAATCAACATTCAACGAACTACTAATACCGTGTAGTTTTATAGAATTAGCCTGAATCATTTTAAGAAGCAGACGGTTTATAGACGCGGAGATTCGATTATGTATTTTACTCAGTCATCATTGCCGCTGATAGCATCATCAGTCATTTTTTCCGAAACAGGTGTGAGTTCAAATTCCAGCTCCGACGGTTGTATATTTAACTTACTGAATATATGGCGTATTACGCTCATTTTAGTCTTTGTACTGCAAGATGAATATACATAGCAATTTTCAGCAAACTGAGTTCGGGTATTCTCCGCATCAGCAGAATCATAAAGCCAATTACGCGCATTGCACATAATCCTCATTGAAGATGGCGACTCCGCATATACAAGTCTGCAAAGAGTTACCAGCATATCTTTCCATGAAACAACTTTATGTCGTTCGCCCTTGTAAGAAAATGCAGTTATATATCTTCCCGTCAGTTCTGTCTCATCATCATCAAATCCAACTCGGTCGGTATCTTTCTCCAACGGCTTGAAAGAAGTGGTAATCATCGGCCAGAGATTCAAAAAACGCTTGTACAACAATTCCTGACGTTCGATAAGTTCCTTTTCTGTCCATTTATCGATAGTTTTCAAGTAATTGCTTAACGAGAAACGACTATCGCTAAAACCATATACATGTTTTCCCTTATAATCATAGCCCGATTTCTTTTCCGTGAAAGGACGGTTTCCATAACTACTGTTGTATCCGGTAATAGTAAGATTCGCGAACGTATGAAGATATTGAGCGTGAATCCGTTCAGCCTCCTCCCCTAAATCCTGGCGCCATTCAGCCGACAAAGTCTGAGGCATGATATGTTCAATTGTGTAATCACCCTTTTCCATGTGTGGAACCACATTTTCCCACTTTCCTTCAGCATTGTCACAATTCTCCATCCTCTCGAAAAGAAAATAACGGTATGCTATCGGAATACGGTAAACTTGTCTGGTCTTAAATTCCTCCGAGAGTATCGCATCAGTCGGATACGTACCGGAACCCTGACGTTTAAGTAGAACAAATTTCAGGACTTCAGCATATGACGAAGAGTCCAATCCTCGCTTGTATTCCTCCGAAATAAGCCTTAAGACATCATGGTGTAAAACAGCAAATGCCCTATTCATCGCATTCGCAGGGTACCCGCACATTATTCTTCGTGCCCAGTAACCTTCAATAATATCAAACACTTCAAAAATCCGGTCAGAAGTAAAATGGTTGTCGGCGGCATATTTCAGGAACACCATATAGAAAGTCATGCCTACAGTAGAACCTATGGTCGATAGCTGCCGGAATTTTACATTCAGTTTTGGAGTTGTCGATTGGTATTTGCTGAATATATAATAATAACGGGCGTATTCCGTCATATCCATCATGACATCCTCGCGCGACATTTCCATCCTTTCCAAAAAGGACTTAAATTCAAAATATAAGTTATCAATATTTGTTATCGTCTTGGTATACACAGTCAGATAATCTCTGATAAACATGGTCGGATTATAGTCAGTATATTCCTCGATTTTATTCCAATAAGCATCGTAACATCTCTCCTGCTCATCACCGGTCATCGACATAAGCAGATAATTTCGTATCTTATCCGCCTCACTTAAGTCTAGACCGGTTGAGTTAAGACTCTCAAATATCAACTGAGCATCGTCGTCGCGTTCCAATCTTATATCTATGACTACAAGTTTTTTTATCGACTCGAAAATATCCTCCAGCGATAGTTTACATGATTTCAACAGATCATAGAAAAACTCATAGTTCCGCGTCACATTCGAGTCCTTCACATACCTTTCCGGTTCTTCATATATAAGAGAGTCGAACGATTTCATATCATTCTTTATGGGCTTGAGTTTCACTTTACGCTCATTATCCTGATACTCGTCCACAATATATGTTTTATAAATCTTATCAATTTTTCTCGTATCCTCACAGCGCAGATCACCGCATTTTGCAGCATTGACCATGGCAATCAATAACAGTGATATAGTAGTTATACGCTGCTGTCCGTCAATTACCAGATAATCATCATTGTAATCATTCGCCCTACCGGTAACGATACTGCCGAAGAAATGAGATTTTCGGTTTTCTTCATGCAACTTTACCAAATCGGAAAACAGATGACGGCAATGCCTTATTTCCCAATCATAATTACGTTGGTATAATGGAATGATGAACCGTTTGTCAGCGCCTTCAAAGAAACGCAATAACTTCTTGTCTTCTCCTTTCATAGGTAATTCAATTTAATGTGTAATTTTCTTTTCCCGCACGATACTGACTCTGTCATTATTTCATAAGGTAAAAATTTCGGATCTGTATTAAACCTGATTATTTCTTAGATATGAATCTGCCTCATCTCTTGAACGAAAAATCACTACCCTTTTCCCGCAACTTTCCAATAATCTGTACATTTCCGGAAGTCTCTTTTCCGGAAAATCCTTAATCCATTGCAAAAAATCAGGATCGAGTTCCTCTTCCGTCCACGGCATATCTTCACGAGGTTTACCTATGCGTAACTCTACACCGTCAATACAAACGTCAACCGGTAAATCAAACAAAAACACCGTGTCACATTCCGCTAACCTGCGAGCAAAAGTCCGGGCAAAATTTCCGTCAATTATCCACTCGTCCCGACGCATTATCTCCGCAAGCCGGCGATCAAACTCCTCATGTCCTACCACCGATCGGTCTGGACGGTGCCATATCATATCAAGGTAATAGAGCGGGAGACCAGTCTTTAAAGCAAGTTTCCGGCTGAATGTACTTTTTCCTGAGCCTGAACAACCGACAACAATAACTCTCTTCATAATCGGAAATGAATTCAGTCTGTCACACTTCATTTTCTTGCAAACGCTGCCTGAATCCGGCATAACGTTTCCGGCGCGATGTCCAGATATTGGGCAATGTACTTGGATGGTACATATCTGTAAATTTCAGGTCGGTTATATACGAATATCTCGTATCTCCGGGTGGCGTTATATGTTCCGAACAATACCGATCTACGTTCAAACGCCTGAAGCTGCTCTAAAAGCAGTTCCGAAAACCATCGGCAAATTTCCTGATTTTCAGTAGCCAGCTTCTCAAATTCCTTTATGTCTAACTGCCATATTTCAGAATCTACCATAGCCTCAAAGCTAAACACCGACGGGAGATTGGAGTGATAAGTATGGATAGAGGTATAAGGATCACCGGAGCAACCGAATGCAACGGTCTTTTCTTTACCGTCACAATTGAAGTAAATCCTGAAAATACCACTTTTAATAAAAACAAAATCACGTGCTTTTTCGCCTTGTTTTATTATCGTTACACCCTTCTTAATACGTACTAATTCAGCTTTCTCGGATATCGACTCAAGAGCGTTATCCGAAATAGGACAGATGGATTCTATTATATTTTTTAGCGTCACGAAACCTTTCTTTTGGGCAAATTTAGAAAATTATTTGTAAAAAAGAAAGAGCAGACAGCCGAAACCATCTGCTCATTGCTATGTATGTATTATTACTTGTTGTCCCGAAGCGTTATCTTACGACAACTTTCACTGTCTTACCATTAGCTTTTACGATATAAATACCCTGATTTATGGTGATTTTCTCACTGTCATGGCAAATACCTGAAACCATCATTACACCTCTTGTGTCATAGACAGAATAGTCACATTCTTCGGAACATTTGAGAGTAATGTAGCCTTTCTCTCCTGCAGCAACGAACATGGAATTTTCGATATATTCCGTACCCGTGCTTCCACCCAGAACTTCCAGTTCATCTATTGCCACACGCTGAGTGTCTAATTCAAATTCAACGTCAAGATAGATCTGGACCCATTCTTTCCCGAGCAATTCCTGAGGCAGGTTAAACTCTATGTCCTTGAATACAGGTGTTTCACTTTCGTGAGGTACGGTTCCGACAAGCATTGGCTCTTCCATACCGTAAATAGTACCTGTTACCGACATCTTAGCCACATTATCTCCATCATATACCCTCATTTTCAGAGTAACACTATTCTCGTTTATAGTAGTGAAACGAGGCAAGCCGAGACGTCCAAGTCTTTCACTATATCTTGATTGTCCGATCAGCGCATAATGTTCACGGTCATCAAATTCAGAGTTCACATCTCTCAATGTACCGAACGTCCAGTATGCCGTATGTTTGCTTGTAGGGCTGTAGACAAGCCAAGGCTCAACTGTAAAACCTACATTAGGATCGTCGAAATCTTCAATTATTGGCAATTTATATGGTTTACCGATTATCGACGACACTCCTATGATGCGGCCACTGTTACCGGCTGCATTAGCAGCAGCAATACCGATTTCAAGGAATTCCTGAGTTTCGTCATTGGTATAAGTATATGTAGTTTCTTCAATTGTATCAAGAAGCAACCAGTCAATATTTCCTGACTTATTAGGTACAGCCTTATAAACTTCATAGAAAATTTTCGAAGGATCGACATAACCGTCATTCTTTCCGGTGGTTACAGGACTCCATGTAATAGTCAGAGAGCGCATATCAGCCGACAGTTCCGATTGAATTTCAGCAACGGGTGACGGGATAACCACACCAGTGTAAACCCCTATAGTCGAGTGTAAGCCGGCATATCCATCCGAAACTGCATAAACTTCAATTACGTTATCACCTTGCACAGTAGGTACTGTTACTGTCACAGACTCGCCGGGATGACCGCTTGCAAAAATCGAATCAGAACCGATAACAACAACATTCAGCTGTTTTTCAGTAACAAAATTATCACCGAAAACATTTTGTGTCGGTAAAGTGAATTTTACAGTAGCTTCCAACGCGCCTTCCTCACCGGGAACAGCCTCAAGATCCGAAACCTTTGCCGGTGATTGAGCATATATACCATGATCTTCCACTCTTACGTTATTCACCCACATTCCATATTGATACTCCTTCGAAGTACAATAGAAACCTATGTAATAGGTTCCAGGCTCAGGAACGCGGAAAACAGCTTCTGCTTTGAGACCCTCACCGGGAAGGATGAAGGTGTCGAGCGCGCAGACAGTCATGGCTTCCGGTGTATTTTCCTTACCAAGCCATACACTTAGTTTTTCTTCAAACTGCCATGAGAACGGAGCGGCATCGAAAGTCAGCATATAATAAGTTTCATCACTGTCAAGCTGTATATATGGCATAAACATCCAGTCATCCTGATCAAATGTGCCCGGAGATGTATAACCGATCTCGAAACGCTTGTTTGGTGCAGAATAATACCATCCGTAATGATCGCCGTTTCCATCAAAAACCGTACACAAATCTGCCTGTTCCTGAGTAGGAATGATATGTACCGGTAATTCATACGGACGTCCCGAAAGGATTCTGTTGGAAACACCCGGTTCTGATTTTATTCCTGAAGCGACAGCAACTACCGATGCTGCAAATTTCTGCTGGTCACAGTCCTGAGGCAACTCGATAGCAATCTTTGTTTCTTTAGTAGTCTTTACTATTTCCCCGTCAATAGAAATTTCATAATACAATTCATCCAGATTAACATATCCGCCATTGACACCTGCAGTCACCGGCGCCCAAGACAGGCTGTCGGATGTGAGCACAACATTTGTCGGAGCCTCAGGAACATCATTACCGATATATCTGATATTTGGTGTGCTTCCGCTTTTTTGTCCGTCAAGCTCTACATAAAAATTGAAATAGTGGCGACCTTCAGCGATTTCATCAAATTCAACTATCACTTCACTTCCTGCCTCAAGACCCGGCAAAGTCTTATACAGTATCTGATCGATGAATGAATAACCTGTCATCGTACCCGTTATTTCCTCTCCGTCAACCCGATGGTCAGGTACACTGTATTTGTTATATCCACTGAGAGAACCACCGTCAAAAACAGATTCCAAAAGTTCAGGACGGGCGGGAGATGTCGGTTTCACGTCCTCATCTGTCGTGAACAGGATATTGAATTGTTCACCGTGCTGAAAATCATGAAATATATCAACGTTTCCGTCAGCAGTAAATTTCGCCATTGCTGAGCTTCCGTCCGTATAGTTGAAATTCATGTAGAACAGATTCTCTGTCGGGCTGTAAACGAGACCTGAAAGATAATAAGACAATCCTTCAACGTCAAATGTGAAGAGAACCTCTTCCTCACCTTCCTTACTGATGCGGATAAACTCCTGATCAATAGTCACTCCATAAAGAGAGTTGTCTACCGGGTTATAGCACATAGAATAACAGATATCACGGTCATTAGGATATTCGCGGATCAATTCGTATGTACCTGGATTAGCCGGATCAACCTTCATCCAACAATAATCGTATGAAGCTTTACACATACCGTATCCATAAACGGCACCTTCTCCTGAGTCATATGCGCATACTGTATATTGAGGAGCATCATTAAGCTCTAATTTCTGACACTCCAGAACATTGCCGGATGCAAAGTCATATTCGACATATGACAGACCAAAGATAAATCCATAGAATTTATCGAACGTATATCCGCATAATTTTCCGTTCAGCAACCATCCTGCCGAAAGTGTATTGTCGTCAAGCTTATGAAAAAGAGCGTCATCCCACATAAGCTCATATCCTCCGGGCACAAAATCGTATAGACCGGGGAAGGCTCCTTGCGCATAGCTGGCTCCCAGCCATCCGAGAATAGATGATCCGGATGCAGTCAATTTTTGCGGACTCCGCCCCTTCATAGACATTCTATGTTCCGGCTTGACAAGATCAGCTTCAAACTGTCCGGCAACCGGCAACAATGATGCCTGAGATTGACCTTTCAGACCGGGACCTGCCTTACGTAGATCACCCTCTCTGATAAGTGCAAATGCTTCCTGTCTGTTCTGTGGCACACCGGCTTCGACAGACACACCCGACAGGATCAACAGGAGTAACGAAATAAAAAGATACCTCATAATTGATTGGGGTTTAAAAGATTTAAAATATGTAAATGCTATATGTTATTTTGCAAAGTTACTGTAAATGATTGATAACAGATATTGACAAATGTCAATTTTTTCAATTACGTTACATGCATTTTTCCGTCATTTCCCGCCTCTCAGTAACATTATATAAATAGCCTTCCCCAAACATCCTCATTTATTTCAACCAGATTTTTGCACATTAAATTTTCACTTTGTAATTTTGTGATTACGATTTTAACACTACAAATCAATAGCAGTAATCTAACAAATTATTATAGTAATTTATGCGTAAATATCTATTATTTGGTCTCATTCTGGGAACAATTTCATGCACCGGAACAAAAAGCGAAACAGACAAAACACGTGAGGAAAACTCTGATAATATTCAAGCTGTTATCCCTGACATTCAGGGACAGTGGATTATCGAAAATGTCGTTGAAAACGACTCTTCCTACGTTCGCCCGTCTGAGATAGAGGATGGTGTGACTGCATATATCAACTTCAACGACGATCAGTCATTCGGTGTCGTTACAAACTGTAATCACCTTGGAGGACAATATATTCAGTCGAACGATTCCATACGACTTACCGATATTCTCACCACTGAGATGGCTTGCGACAATATGGACCTGGAAGAGATGCTTAAAAAGATTCTTCCTGAAGTAAACTATATTGATTGTATCAACGATTCGATCACGCGGCTCAATGCCACAAACAGCGAGTCATATATAGTGCTTAAAAAGTCAGACATGACTCTGAAATAATATTCAGAATCAGCATATCATAAATGTTATATTCTTATAAAACGGCAGAAATATTATGAATAATGATGTATTATTCGATCTCTCAGGAAAAATAGCTGTCGTCACCGGTGGTGGTGACGGTATAGGTAAGGCGTCGTGTGAAATTCTTGCGGCAGCCGGTGCATCGGTTGTTGTAAGTGACATTTCATTAGAAAAAGCACGGATAGTTGCCGACGGCATTATTGCTGCAGGTGGAAAAAGCTCAGCCATCGCCTGTAATGTGCTCAACAGCGATGACTTGTCACGGCTCATTGAGTTCACCGTAGAAACATATGGTACTGTAAACATTCTGGTCAATAATGCGGGAATGGGCGGCGGTGGTCGTGAAAACCCGTTTAATATTGATCGGGAAT
Organism: uncultured Bacteroides sp.; assembly: GCA_964555405.1. GTDB lineage: Bacteria > Bacteroidota > Bacteroidia > Bacteroidales > Muribaculaceae > Paramuribaculum. The sequence continues at coordinate 12,005 of CAZKSF010000047.1, read as the reverse complement.
ATGTTGAACGAATCTATGCGATAAATCTATTCGCTCCATGGGAATTGTGTAAACTTGCTGCTCCCCATATGCAGAAATCCGGATATGGAAGTATAATCAACATCACTTCGATGAGCAGCATCAACAACAGTCCTGCCATGGCAATCTACGGATCGTCAAAAGCTGCTCTCAATCATCTGGCATCTAATCTTGCTTTTGATTACGGTCCGATGGGAATACGCATCAACAACGTAGGTCCGGGAGCAACCCGTACACGCGCTCTTGACTCAGTCCTCACCCCCGAAATCGAGGCAAAAATGTTGGCTCATACCCCTATTCACCGACTTGGCGAAGTTTCCGATATAGCCGGTGCTGTATTATATTTCGCATCTCCGGTTTCTGCATGGGTCAGTGGGCAGACTCTGATGGTAAATGGTGGGGGAATTCAGACATTGGACTGATCTTCAACTGTTTCTTGAAGCTTGGAAAATTTGCCAGCTGTTGAAAATATTCTGCCATATCGAGTAGAATGCCAATCCTACCGAGGCAATGGGATTCAGGAATGTATTTATCATCCATATTCCCATTGCCGAATTTTTTTGTGCGAGCAACTGTCCGCCGGCTATACGATCGCCGTACTTCTGCCCTATCCGTCTGCCTAATGAAAATTGAATTATACAGATCAAAAGCGATGCGATTCCTAACCATAAAACACTCTCTATACTTTCATTCCACCGCTTTACTACAAAATCTATCGTCTGCCCGATGGTTACGAATAATGCAAAAGCCCATAGATAAAATGACATATTTTTGTATACTGATATCACATCATTGATCCTTGAGAAATACCTTTGCAAAAGCCACACAAGTATAAACGGAACAGCAATCACAATTGCTATTTTTGAAAAAATCAGAGTGAATGATCCGACAAAAGTATGGTTAGTTCCTTCTACCGAGATTATTGACAGATAAATGGGCGCAACAAGCGCAACCATCAGATTGCCGATAATTGTATATGTCGTAGTCCTTTCGGCGTTTGCTCCTAACATAGAGGCTACTACTGTAACCGATGATGCGACAGGACACAGCACACACATCATCACACCTTCGGCCAATATTTCATTCGATGTAAAACATCTTACAATATAAAACAAACCAATGCTTATGAGCGCCTGGAAAGTCGCAATCAAGAGATCAAGCTTTGCCGGGCGTAACTGTGAGAGTCTTACCCCTGAGAAAGTAAGGACAAGAATGGCAAAAATCACATATGGAACTGTTACCGACAAAACGGCACATAACTGCCGGAGTATAAATCCAAAAACCAACGCTATCGGCAGAACCAGACTCTTATATTTCTGCATGATTACTTAAATTGATTTGATCTGTCCCACGGTTTAACTCGTTCCGCTATGAGCGGATAGCAACATGCATCGGCGGCTGCCCAGTCCAAGGATCCCATTTCTTCAGGTGTGACCCATCGGATACAATTGTGCTCGACACATTTCGGCTCCGACAATTCAGAAAGATGACAGAGACACACGGTCATCCGTATTATGAAATCGGGATATTCATACTCAATTTCCGGCAAGCAACTGTCTACTTCGATACTGCACCTAAGCTCCTCGGTTATTTCACGCCGGATAGCATCTTTCTTTGTTTCTCCCGGCTCGATCTTTCCACCCGGAAATTCCCACTTCAACGACTTGTACGCTTTTTCATTATACTTACGTTGAGCAACAAGAATCATTCCTTCTTTAATAATTGCGGCACCTACTACCCTTACTGTATTTTTATCCAAAGCTGAATAGTATTAATTAGAATATTGATTAAAATTAATCAGTAGTCACATCGGTTAATTACCGTTCAGAATACGAAATTAACAAATATGATTCATTTAAGTGTTATCACCCCTTTAATTTCACTCTTTGAATATATGCATATTCAATATGGAGTTTGGTTCTATTGACAGTTATGATTATTTTTGCATTAGTTTTTTGGTAACCTGAAAACCGTGCAAGAACCAACAATTTCAAAGGACATCATGAATATCGTATACCGCATTTTTATATCATTGGTCTCTCTTTCCGTCGCGTTCGCCTCGATAGCTGATAATAACGTTGAGCATATAAACGGTTTTGTCCACCGGCAATCAGCACCTAACGATTATGAATGGCCAACTGATCCTAAGGTTTTGGAAAAGCTCGATGAATGGCAGGATCTGAAATTCGGAGTTCTCATACACTGGGGACTATATTCCAAACCCGGCATTGTCGAATCATGGTCAATATGCTCCGAGGATGTCGACTGGATAACAAGGAAAGGAAACCTTCCGTACGATGAATACAAAAAGTGGTACTGGAGTCTGAAAGATAGTCTTAACCCCGTCAATCTCAATCCCGGACAATGGGCTGACGTCATGAAAGACGCTGGAATGAAATATATGATTTTCACCACCAAGCATCACGACGGGTTCTGCACATTCGATTCGCGTTATACCGATTTTTCGATTGCTAACGGTCCGTTTTCGACAGATCCTCGCAAAAATGTAGCTAAAGAAGTATTTGACGCATTCAGGAACAAGGGATTTATGGCAGGTTGTTATTTTTCGAAACCTGACTGGCACTGCGAATGGTTCTGGAATCCCGAATTCGCTACACCAAACCGTCATATCAATTATAAAAAAGAGCGTCATCCGGAATGGTGGCAGAATTACGTTGACTTTACATCCTCTCAGCTTAAAGAGTTGCTTACAGATTACGGACACTTTGACATCCTTTGGCTTGACGGAGGATGGATAACAGGTGATGAAATAGGTCTGGACGGAATTCTTGAAACAGCACGTCGTGATCACCCCGGTCTTATAGCGGTCGACCGATCGATAAGAGGTAAAAACGAAAATTATCAGACACCCGAGCGTGGTATACCGTCAGAGCAGCTCCCCTATCCATGGGAAAGTTGTATTCCTTTAAGCAACGACTGGGGATGGGTTCCGGACGCGCCATTCAAGTCACCCCGGAAAATCATCAGTACATTAGCAGAAATCACTGCGAAGGGTGGTTGTCTTGCACTCGGTATCGGTCCTACGGCTGACGGAGTGATCGAAGACGAGGTTATATGGCGCTTGCGTGAAATCGGCGACTGGCTTAAAGTAAATGGCGTTGCCATTTACAATACACGTCCTACTCCTCTTTATAACGATGGAAAAGTATGGTTTACCGCTGATAAAATCGGCAATACCTTGTTCGCTATTTACACCCTCGAAGATGGAGAAAATCTTCCTGAAACCATTGAATGGAATGGAAATATACCCGACGGCAAAATAACGCTACTGAGCAATGGCAGACAGCTTAAGTATCGTGTCGAAAACGACAAAGTTATCGTAAAACTTCCCCGAGGACTAAAAAATGAACCTGTCGCTCTCGAATTCAGTCTAAAAAGACCGACCGATACGGTTCCGCTTTATCGTCAGCCAACAGCTCCGGTTGATATGCGTGTCAGCGATCTTCTGAGCCGGATGACCATAGAAGAAAAAATCGGTCAGTTGCGCTGTCCGCTCGGTTGGGAAATGTACACACGCACCGGCAACACGGCTGATATATCGGATAAGTTTATCTCCGATATGTGCGGTGATATGCCTCCCGGCTCATATTGGGCTGTGTTGCGTGCCGATCCCTGGACCCAAAAGACTCTTGAGAACGGACTCCATCCGGCACTTGCCGCAGAAGTCCTTAACAAAATGCAGCGTTTTGCAGTGGAAAATACCCGCTTAGGAATTCCCCTGCTTTTTGCCGAAGAGACACCTCACGGACACATGGCAATCGGTGCCACGGTATTTCCCACGGGACTCGGAATGGCAAGCACCTGGAACCCCGAACTGCTTTATGCCGCGGGTGAAGCGATCGCTCTTGAAGCCAGGCTTCAGGGTGCCAATATAGGCTATGGTCCGGTTCTCGACATAGCACGTGATCCACGTTGGTCGCGAATGGAGGAGACATTCGGTGAAGATCCGGTTCTGACTTCATGTACCGGAGTTGCACTGATGAAAGGAATGCAGGGTGACACTCGTAACGATGGGAGACACCTCTATTCAACCCTGAAACATTTCGCAGCCTACGGAGTTCCTGAAGGAGGACACAACGGCGCGCGTGCTGTCACCGGTCAGCGTCAGCTGTTGTCTGAATATCTGCCTCCATTCCGGAAAGCTGTTGAAGAAGGAGCCACCACCATCATGACATCATACAATTCTGTTGACGGAATACCGTGTACCTCAAACGTGTATCTGTTGCAGGAATTGTTACGCGACCGCTGGGGATTCAATGGTTTTATATTTTCCGACCTCTACAGCATCGATGGTATCGTCGGTGCGCACGCTGCCACCGACCTGCAACACGCCGGAGAACTTGCCTTGAAAGCAGGTGTTGACGTCGATCTCGGAGCCAATGCTTATGGTCCGCTGACTCTAAAGTCATTATCGGACGGGAAACTGACGATAGATGATCTCGACCGTGCCGTAGCGCGCGTTCTTAAGCTAAAATTTGAAATGGGGCTTTTTGAGAATCCTTATGTTTCTCCTTTGGAAGCTGAAACTACAGTAGGTTCCGCACCACATAAAAATCTGGCTCGCGAAGTAGCCCGTCAAGGAACCGTACTATTGAAAAATAACGGAGTGTTACCACTCGACAAAAACATTAGTTCAATAGCTGTAATAGGTCCCAATGCCGACACCCAATACAATCAATTGGGTGATTATACCGCGCCACAGGACGAAAAAAACATAATTACTGTACTTGAAGGCGTGCGCGAGGCTGTTTCACCGACAACCACCGTCAATTATGTCAAGGGATGCGCCGTACGCGATACGACGGAGTCAGATATACCGCTTGCTGTTGAGGCTGCACGCAATTCCGATGCCGTAATCCTTGTGGTGGGCGGATCCAGTGCCCGCGATTTCAAAACCTCATATATTTCAACAGGGGCTGCAACTGTCAGCGACAATCACTCATCGGTACTAATGGATATGGACTGTGGAGAAGGATTTGACCGCAGCACGCTCAGTCTGCTCGGAGATCAGCCAAAGCTGCTTGATGCAGTCCTGGGTACCGGGAAACCGGTAATAGTCGTTTATATACAGGGACGTCCCCTTGACATGACAGTCGCGACCGAAAGAGCGGATGCCCTGCTCACTGCCTGGTATCCCGGCGGCGAAGGAGGACGCGCTATTGCCGATATACTTTTCGGTGACTACAATCCCTCGGGACGTCTGCCCGTCTCGATACCGCTCAACGAAGGTCAATTACCGCTTTACTATTCCTTAGGTGAACGTCCTGACTACATGGATGGGAGCGGTAATGCGCTTTATCCCTTCGGATTCGGGCTCAGTTATACGACATTTGAATACAGCGATCTGGAAATAACTCCGGGCGATGACGGAGACACTTTGCAACGCATATCATGCGTCGTGACAAATACCGGAAACAGGGACGGACGCGAAGTCGTACAGCTATACATCCGTGACTTAGCCGCATCAGTCATTCAACCTCCCCTTCTTCTCAAAGCATTCCGAAACGTTGAATTAAAAAAAGGTGAAAGCCGCAAAGTAGTTTTCGACCTCAAAGCTCGTGACCTGTCAATTGTAGGTACTGGCATGGAAGAGATATTGGAACCCGGTGAATTTGCTGTCATGATAGGTTCTTCATCACGCGAACTACCACTGAAAGGAAAGTTTAATATCACCGGTCAGTGAACCTTCAGTAATCACGGTCGTTGAACCATATATAATGAAAAAGTTATGACAATTGAAACAGCAACGCCAAATGATGCATCACTCATAGCTGACGCAATATTGGAAGCAATCGGTCCGGATATTACAGGTAATCTCGCCGGAGATAATAATACCGAACAAGATGTCCATTCTCTTTTCGCCCGCCTGGCGGCTCGCGATGACACTCAGTATTCTTATCTTAATTCACGCATTGCGCGTGACGATAACGGCGATCCGATGGGAGTGTGTATAAGCTACGATGGAGCACGACTTAAAGAATTGCGACGTCCTTTCTTTATCGAAGCTAATCATAATCTGGGATGGAACATCACTCCTGAAGAAGTAGAAGCATTGCCAGGCGAAACCGAACCGGACGAATTCTATCTCGACACATTGATGACACTGCCGTCATTCAGGGGGAAAGGTGTCGGACGCGCACTGATAGATGATGCGGCTAAAAAAGCATCGAAATCAGGCAAACCTTTAGGATTGTTATGCGATACCGATAATACACGTGCCCGTGGACTCTATGAATCAGCGGGTTTCCGTAACATTGGTTTGCGTCCGTTTGCCGGACACATGATGAACCATATGCAGATATTATAACACCATAGCAAATTTTCATCGTAAGAGATAGGGGTATTCAGCTCTTTTCGCATCACATGAATACAAACCTCAAAAACTTATTACGATGAAAGAAAAAATTATTTGCTTTATCACATTACTCTCTTTGTTCCTTACGTCATGCAATAACGCTGACGAACCTTCACCCTTCAATGAAGGGAGTCCGCGCGACTGGCCTTATGGAAAGGATCAGGTTGAATTGTATATCAACAATGTAAAACAGTTATCGGTCAAGGAAGTTACAGTACGCTCTCTGCAACTTCAGAATCCGGGTGAAGAGTTGGTTTTTCCGTGGTACGATGTGACACTGAAGGTTAAGGGACTCTTACCTAAGAATAAAATATTTAACATTTCAGTAAAAGCTGATATCGATAGGTTCGAGGGATCAACCGTATATGACGGAATCGAATATGACGTTACCGGAATATATACCGGGAATCCCTTCGAACACTATAAGGATATGGGTATTGTAATTTACCTCCAGGAAAAATGATGCGGCTAAAAGTCTTTTATTTAATCGTACTCATTTCTTCCTTACGTTTGTCAGCTCAAAATTCCGGCGATACTATTCCGAATAAAACTCTTGACGAAGTGATAGTGTCGGCAACGGGAGCCAAGCGTAATCTGAAGGCAGCTGAAATGGGCAGACACATATTGGGCAAGGATGCCATAATAAAGCTTCCCGTTTTGTTCGGAGAACCTGATGTGGTCAAAGCACTGCAAGTTCTGCCGGGCGTTTCGCAGGGAGTGGAAGGATTTACCGGATTATACGTCCACGGCGGAGACAATGACCAGAACCTTTTTTTGTACAATGACCTTCCTCTTTATCACGTCAGCCATTTGGGCGGAATCTTCTCATCTTTCAACGTATCTACAATCCGCAACGTTGACTTTTTCAAATCCTCTTTTCCGGCAAGATTCGGTGGACGCATTTCCAGTATAACGAATATAAATATGGCGCAACCCGATTTTGATAGATTTACCGGTAAATTCACAGTCGGACTTCTTGCTGCGAACGGTTACATTACCGGTCCGATTATTAAGGACAAATTGGCTTTCAGTGCCGCGGTCCGTCGTTCATGGATTGACTTGATAGGAGTGCCGGCTTTAGCAATTTTCAATGCGATCCGGAAAAAAGACGGAAAGAAAACAATTGCAGGTTACAATTTGACCGATTTCAATGCTCGGATTGACTGGAAACTTGGAAGTGGAAAAATATACGCGATAGGATATTATGGATATGACAATCTAAAAATAGGTGAAAGGACATTTGAACCCGACAACGACTATTCCCATAACTCGGTCAACACTTCCGGCGACGATGTGTATCAGACACGATTTTATGAGGAGAATACTAACAGATTATCGTGGGGTAACTGGGCAGTATCTCTTAATGCGGACTTCAGGATAGGACCGGGGTATTTAAACACGGTGACTTACTGGTCCAGGTACTCGTCACATTATCGTCAGAAGAGTGAGCATCAGGCTGACCTTGATGACGAATCAACATTTGGTTACACACTCAACTGTACCCGTAACTCCATATCCGATATCGGTGTCAATACCCAATATATGCTACAGTTCGGACTAATATATCTTCTGAAAGCAGGAGTGGGTTATGTACATCATTGCTATCATCCGGAAGGACTCATAAACGATTATGTTGACGCCGATCGCAGATGGAGTGACAATAACGGTAATCCCGCGGTTAAGTCCAATGAGATGTTCGCCTACATCGACAATCTGTTCAATTTCGGCGAAAAAGTATCGCTTGACGCCGGTTTAAGATACGTATCTCATCAAATCCGAGGCAGTCTGTTTCCTCGGTTCGAACCACGAACATCAATAAGAATCAGTTTGAGCGGAGATTATAGCATCAAGGCATCATATGCTCATATCAATCAGTTCGTTCAGCAGGTATCAAGCAACTATATTAATCTTCCCACTGACCTTTGGCAGCCAATTGCCAGAGGTGACAAACCATTGTCAAGCAATCAGTTCTCCTTGGGGTTCTATGGAAATCTACCAAAAGATACTTATTTTTCGGTGGAGGGATGGTACAAGACCATGCAGAATCTTGTTGAGTACCGCGAAGGTATTTCTTCACTTAATCCAGGACTGGATTGGGACGAAAAGACTACTACCGGAAAGGGCTGGGCTTATGGAGCGGATATAAGTGTCACAAAAGAAATCGGTAAACTTACCGGTACATTCAGTTACGGACTGATGTGGAACTGGCGCAAGTTTGCCGGACTTAACGGTGGACTAAAATTTCCTGCGAAATTCGACAACCGTAATAAGATTAACATCAATGTTACCTACCGTCTGAACGACAGGATTGAGTTTAATGCCGGCTGGACTTATATGACCGGAAACCGAATTACCCTATCTCTCTACAATTACGACGAACCAGGCGACAATTTCCCCGATGCTCCGTCGGTCGGGATAGGAACTTCCGGATTTGACTGGGAGCAGGCATCCGGACTTGACTACTATTCTGAAAGAAATAATATACGTTTTCCGGCTTATCACCGTCTCGACCTCGGAATGAGTATTTACAAACAGCTGAAGAACGGGAAGAGATCTATCTGGAATGTTAGTCTTTATAATGCTTACTGCCATATGAATGCCATTACCATACGCAAGGATAACTTTGTTGGTTTCGGCGATGAAAGCCGTTCGTTTCAGAAGTTCAGTTTGATTCCTGTAATTCCTTCAGTTTCCTATACTTACGAATTTTAATAGATATGAAACATAAGTTCATTAATATTCCCTTTTCTTTAGTACTGGCACTGTCGGCTGCCGGTTGTTATCAGGATATTGATCTTGACCGATACAGAGAGCCGAACGGAGAAAATCTTCTCGTCATTAATTCTATTGTAAATCCCGACTCAACCGTAGCGGTTGCCGCAACGCGGACATATTTCTTCTCCGACATACATAATGCCCGTGACTATGTACAAAATCTTGATATTCAACTTTCGATAAACGGTGAAAATAGGGGTAGGCTTACATTTGATTCTGAAACAAATCTTTATCGTTCAAATATCAAACCCTCGGTTAATGATTTTGTAGAGTTAACTGCATCATTTGGTGATTCATTGATAAAATGTTGCGATAAAATCCCTGAAATCGTCAGGATTGAATCGGTTGAAGTAGGCCGTCGCGGACCATTGTCAGTCTACACCGACCGTGACTACATCTTCACTTACCATATTACTTTTACCGATCCGGTCGACACGGATAATTATTATTTTCTACATTACGACACATCCGACTATCACCAGGGATTGGCAATGGGAGAACGTGACTATACTTACGAATATGTTTTTCAGCAACTTGCTAACCGGATAAATTCCAGTATACCGGGTTGGGAAGCTTATTCACCTTATGGACTCCCATTTACCGACTACGGGATTGACGGAAAAACCCATACCCTTGTCGTTCGTGAAATAGTTCAGGGAGGCAATGGTCGGGATCTGACACGGTACACTAAAATGGACCGCAAATTCAAACTGTTCTCTATTTCCAAGGATTATTACCAATACCTGCTCAGCGTGCTTTACAACGACTCTTCAGCAGAAAATCTGCACGGAGGGATGATTGACTTAGGAATAGCGGAACCGGTTAAATACTTTTCAAATATTGAAGGCGGAGTAGGCATTTTTGCCGCTTATGCGCTTGACGAGACAGAAGTCGACGTGATGAGTATTGTGGGAAAATTCCCAAAATAATCTAAAAAAACTGAACACAGATCGAACTAAAATTAATCGCTGTATGTTTAACTATCATAAAGGACATATGTATTTTTTTACGTTCAGTGTATTAAATAGTTTAATAGAATAAAATTTATAGATTATTTGAGGGTCGCGTAAATCGCGACCCTTTTTTGTACATGAATCTCATCTCCGGACGGCAAGTAGTGCAGCCGTCCTGACTGCACATTCCACCATGGTATTTTACAGGCTGGGAAGCCTGTGGTACTTGCCTATCGGAATTATCGGAATATTGTAATCAACTGATTCTATGCTACACCGCAAAGCAATATGTGATGATGTTGTCTGAAGCAGTTCATCAGCTCCGGCTGGTAAGCCGGCAAGTAGTGCAGCCATCCTGGCTGCACATTCCACCATGGTATCTTACAGGCTGGGAAGCCTGTGGTACTTGCCTATAGGAATATTGTAATCAACTGACTCTTTGCTACATCGCAAAGCAATATGTGATGATGTTGTCGGAAACAGCTCAGCTCCGGCTGGTAAGCCGGCAAGTAGTGCAGCCATCCTGGCTGCACATCCCCCACCATGGTACCTTACAGGCTGGGAAGCCTGTGGTACTTGCCTATCGGAATATTATAATCAATTGATCCTCTGCCACATCGCAAAGCGATGACCCTACATTTTCTGAAATTCACGATTCATAGTGCATTGTGATTTGATTGAACTTTCATTGACCGCTGTGTGTTTATCAGATATAAAAAGCAAAAAATGAAAAAAGTATTTATCATCAATGGTGTCGAGCCTTATCCTTTGGCCCCCGGAAAACTGAATGCCTCTTTTATTGAAATCGCACGTGATTACTTTGAAAGTAACGGTTGCGAAGTGAAAGAGACCAGAGTTAACGAGGAATACGATATAGAAACCGAAATTGCAAAAATGCAGGAGGCTGATCTCGTATTGCTTCAGTTCCCGCTTGAATGGTTTAATGTCAGTTGGTCATGCAAAAAGTACATGGATCTTGTTTTCACTACTGGTACTCAAGGGCAGCTTTGCGATGCGGACGGACGGCATAGAACTCATCCAATGGAAGGTTACGGTACAGGTGGTAAATTAAAAGGAAAATATATGCTTTCAGTTACTCAGAATGCTCCTATAGAAGCGTTTGGTAATGTGAGCGAGACATTCTTCAATGGAATGAGTCCTGACGAGATGCTTAATCCTATTCATCTCACTTTCCGTTTTCTCGGACTCACACCGGTAGCAAGTTTCTTCTCATGCGATGTCATGAAAAATCCTACTATACTTGAAGATTTTGAACGATATAAAGAACATTTACGTCACTACTTCCCTTTTGAATAATAAATAGGATTTTTATATTAAAGTTATGTTTTTATGTGAGGGTCGCGTTTACCGCGACTCTTTTTTTACATTAAGCCGTGAAATTATTGCGAGGATATAGTGATATGCGATGTGTCGGTGTGATATTTCTCCACATGTGTTAAAATAGTGTTAATATCGTTTTCTCCACTAAATATTCACCTCTTGTCTATTAAATATAGATGTTCGAATTGGCATTACCACTAAAGGATAGACCTTTTGGTAAATATGTCATTTTAGACTGACTAAAAGTAGGTTGCGAATGTGATATGTCCGGAATTTTTTTGCTAACTTTTAGCTTTTTCGTTTGGAATAGTGGGAAATTTTATGTAATTTCGCATTATTGATAAACGTCCAAAAAAACTAAAATATCGTAACCGCAACTTGTTTGCGCTTGCGAAGCAAGAAACAGACATAACAAAACGACAGACATATAACAAAACGACTTTAGACAAGTTATTTGACGTAGATAAATCTGGAAAATTTTGAACGCTGTCCAAATGATAAGTCGAAAGTGGGATTGTACCCTCACAGGGCGCAACCTACTT
>CAZKSF010000046.1:0-21038 GCA_964555405.1 uncultured Bacteroides sp. | reverse complement strand
ACACGAAAGTAGGAGATAAACACCTACGATTAGTGTTTACCTCCTACTCGATTGAGATATATAATTAGAGAGTTACTTTACCATTACTTTATGTCCGGCTATTACATAGATTCCAGGGGCAAGAAGCCGGGTTACTTCATCTTTAGAGGCATTCTTCAGGATGCATTTTCCAGTGAGGGTGTACACATCAACATTTGATTCCGTAATGTCGGCAAGAATATCATCAATTCCGGAAATAGTGAAGCCGTGCAGATCCACATCGTGAGCGGGCATCACTTCCGGTATATCCTCAGCCCAATGATCGAAAGTACGTCCCTCCGCTATTTCCAGCTCAGGCAGGATAACGGGGTCTCCGTATTTAACAGAAGATGTAGAGTATTTGACGTTGTCGAGATAGACATTGAGGTTGTAGGAATTGACTGAGAAATTTGCATAGAGTGTGAGGTCGTGTGCCGGCATCAGAAGAGGCTTTCCGGTCCATTCAATGAAAGTATGCCCTTCCTTCACGGGAGCTTCCACATCAGGCAAAAGATTCTCAAATTTAACCTGTGTGGTATAATATACTTCATCATCGACCATAAATGTGAGAGTATAAAGGTTTTTGTAGAAATATCCTCCCACATAAAGGTTTTGAGCCGGCATTGTCTCAGGCAGTTCACCCCATCCGGGGAATGTCCATCCTTCACGTGTTGGTTCCGGTTCGGGGATAATAGTTTCACCGTACTTATAGTAGGAGCGCTTGTAAATTTCGCCGTCTACATAATAGAACAAGTGATAAGTATTGATGCTGAAAGTACCGTTGACAGTCACATGATTAGCCGGCATTACTTCAGGAAGTCCTTCCCATCCGGAGAAGGTATAACCTTCACGTTCAGGTTCTGCTTCAGGAGTGATGGCAGTTCCTGCCTTAAGTTCGTAAGTCTTATATACAACTCCGTCAACTTTGTAAGTGAGAGTGTATTTCTTGTTGGCGACGTAATCGTTATATTCATCCTGGGTAAGAATTCTGATCTGTTCAGGTGAAGAGGCGGGAACCGGAAGATAAGCCTTGTTACGGGGCACGTAGTCTAAGTCAGCTGTAACGAATGCAAGTTCTCCGGCTGAGTTAGTGCCGAGAACACGCATGGTTGATTTGTTATAGGGAGTCAGATTGTTGTGTATCAGATTATCATAGTTCTCAAAGTATACTCCCTTGAGAACATTATCTGTTACGGCGTTAGCTGATCCCCCGATTTCGATACGGTTGGTAGTAGGCTGATTGGTAGCACACTTTATCAGAACAGGAGTAGCACGCGGTACAATTCCGTTTATAGGTTTGATTACAGCTACATCGTCATCGACCTTGGATATGTAAAATACTTCCATACCGGAGGATACGGTATTGAAAGGGAAATCGGCGAAGAACGGAGCATAATAGGCTTCACCTACTTTGATTTCAGGCGAAATACCGAAATATTCATCCGTTGAGGAGGAAAGAGGATATATCTGCCAACGTGTCCACTCGCCTGTGTCGGTAGTGGAAACATAACCGCGTTCACTGTAAGAGTTTTTCGTTGCGTCACCAAGCCAACGGGTCATACCGCTGTTACGACCATAGATACTGTAGTTGTCGTCAGACTTATGATAATATATTGTGACAGGATAGTCAATCATAGTCTTGATACCTGTACCCTGGGTCTGAATATCGAAATCCTGATTCTTACCGGTAAGGTCGGTAATATACATGATAGAAGCCGGATCAGAGATGGTCTTGTCGTGGTTAAGCCATAGTTCAATGGCACCGACTTCGGCGGTAGAGGATTGAAAGTCAAGAGAGCCTCTGTTATCCATCACATATACATAGCGTCCGCTCCGGTTGTTCTTTACGCGGTAATAACCGTCACCGTTCATCTTGGCTGAAGAGGCGAAAGCCATGGTAAAGGCGAGAAATGCGAATAAAAATGATCTCATTTAAAAATTTATTGATTGGTACTTTTTGATTAAGCCACAAAATTACTAAAATATCATTTCCAATATGATATTATTGTGTTAAATAACATGTTAAATCTTTGATTTTGGAGTAGTAGCCTGAAAATCCTTGAGATAGTTAGGTGTGGAATATGCTACATCGATGAAATTTCCTTCACGCATGGATTTTTCAGCCAATGCCAGCATGTGTACGGCATGAGGGCGTATATCGGGTATATGGATTACATTCGGGCTATGGATTATACCGACAGCTTTATCCGAACCGCTTCCCATAAACATCAGCGGTTGTCGGGTAAGCAGATCACTGAAACTGGTTTCATCAATTATCATTGGTCCGGCAGGCACAACAGGTTTCAACGCCCAATCATAGACAGCGGTAAACACTTCCATTCGGCGTGCGTCTATCATCGGAACGAAAAGCGCATCAGGGTCAGCATACGGACCGAACATCGCCTCTACAGCGAGAAGCTGCAGAGTATCCACTCCGATAAGTGGAACTTTTAAGGCATACGCCAGTCCTTTCGCTTCGGAAAGTCCTATTCTGAGTCCGGTATAACTGCCTGGACCTATGGATACAGCTACCGCATCTAATCTGAGTCCCAGGCGTCTGGAGTGTTCGAGACAAGCACTTATCTGACCTGACAGACTTGCGGCATGGTTGCGCGCAGTGAGTTCCTCTCTGTGAGTTATAACCATACCATCGGCGGTGAGTGCCGTTGAACAAATGGTTTCGGATGTTTCTATGTTAAGTATGACAGCCATATCACTGTATTTTAGAATACAAAATTACTGCTTATTTACCATATTTTTGTAAATTTGCGGAATGAATCCTAAAAACTGAGAGTAAATGTTGTTATCAATGACCGGTTTCGGCAAGTCTGTTGTCGAGAATGAGAACCGAAAAGTCACGGTGGAGATCAAATCGCTAAATAGCAAACAGCTCGACATGTCGGTGAAGTTGCCATCGGTGTACCGGGAGGTTGAACTGGAACTGCGTTCTCGCATCGGACGTCGGCTTGAACGTGGAAAAGTTGACGTGATAGTAACTGTAGGTGCGATAGATTGTTCGGCGTCGCTTTCTCTCAATCTGGCTGCTCTTGAAAATTATAAGGCTCAGATTGAAGAAATGTCACGAAAGCTTGGAATTCCTGAACCGGAGGACTGGTACAGTACACTTCTGCGTATGCCTGACGCTCTCATCTCCGAGTCGGCGGATTCATCGGAACCTGATATCGAGACTCTTTTTGCTGCGGTAGACGAGGCTGTGGAGGCTCTCATGCAGTTT
This sequence comes from uncultured Bacteroides sp., assembly GCA_964555405.1. Taxonomy (GTDB): domain Bacteria; phylum Bacteroidota; class Bacteroidia; order Bacteroidales; family Muribaculaceae; genus Paramuribaculum. The sequence continues at coordinate 17,785 of CAZKSF010000046.1, read as the reverse complement.
AGGGCAAGTGAAGGAGCCAAATTAGAAGAATTCTTCACTACAAGAATTGAATCAATAGAAAAATTCCTGTCGGAGATACCCCGATACGAGACCGAGCGGGTGATGAAGATACGCACACGCATTCAGGAGGGAATCGACAAAATAGGAGTTGGGAGTCTGGATCCGGCACGTCTTGAGCAGGAAATGATTTTCTATATTGAGAAACTGGATATAAACGAAGAAAAACAGCGGCTTGCACAACATCTCCATTATTTTATGGAGACTATGAATTCCACCTATGGTCAGGGGAAAAAGCTCGGTTTCATATCACAGGAAATGGGTCGTGAAATAAACACTCTCGGATCCAAAAGCAATCATGCTCAGATGCAGCGTCTGGTGGTCAGAATGAAAGATGAGCTTGAGCAGATTAAAGAACAGGTTCTAAATGTAATGTAATTCCCGGATATGGCAGGTAAAGTGATTATTATTTCTGCACCATCCGGTTGCGGTAAATCGACAATTATCGGTCGTCTTTTTGAAATCGGGGATCTTAACATGCAGTTTTCGGTTTCAGCTACCACCCGTTTGCCCCGTGGCGAGGAGCGTGACGGTATAGAATACTATTTCCTCACCGAGAATGATTTCAGGGAACGGATAAATTGCGGTCATTTCCTTGAATATGAAGAGGTATATCCAGGACGTTTTTACGGTACTCTTCGGAGTGAAGTTGACCGTATGATGGCAGATGGTGTTAACCCTATACTCGATATTGATGTAGCCGGCGCTTTAAGGGTAAAGGAAATATATGGTGAGCGTGCAATGTGTCTTTTTATTATGCCTCCTTCCGTAGCGGAATTACGCCGTCGACTTGAAGGAAGAGCCACTGACACACCTGAAGCTATTGACGCACGTGTGGCTAAGGCAGAACATGAAATAGGATTCGCTCCACGTTTTGATGTCTGCGTGATCAATGACGATCTTGATGTCGCAGTCCGGGAGGTGCATGATGCCATTGCCGGATTTCTGAATCGTTAAATTATACGATGAAAAAACATATAGGTATTCTGGGCGGATCGTTTAATCCGGTACATGCCGGACATACCATCGTTGCCGATTATATGTCGCAATTCGGAGGTTTTGATGAGGTATGGCTCACTCTTTCGCCTTTGAATCCGCTGAAATCGGGAAATAACGAAATGCTCCCCGATAATATGCGTCTTGAGATGCTACATATTGCGGTAGCCGGCAGTCCCCGCATCAAGGTCTGTGACATAGAATTGAAATTACCGCGTCCCTCGTACAGTTACGTCACACTTGACGCTTTGGCTTCCGAATATCCCGATTATACCTTCGAAATGATAATAGGAAGTGACAACTGGCAGGTCTTCAATCTTTGGCGTAAAGGGGATTATATTCTGGATAATTATGGAGTTGCAGTATATCCGCGTCCGGGATATGAAATTGAAGAAACGCATGCCGGCATGAGAGTGGTAAGCGCACCTCTTGTTGAATTATCAAGTACATTCATCCGTGAGTCAATAAAAACCGGTCATGATATGACCTTTTTCCTACCTCCGGGTGTTATGGACTTTATAAGCCATAACGGATTGTATTTAAAATGAGTACTGAGGAAAATGAAAACATCTGATATATCACCGACACTTTCAAACAATTCATTAGCATTTATCGCTTTGTGTAACGAATATTGTGCCGCTGTGGAGAATGCCTCGCAGACAGAACGCAGTGAATTTGTAAATGAAATGCTCCGTCTTTTGCCGCGAATATACATTTCTGCCACTGATCTGAGCCGTAACCTTACCGATGAGAGTGACGCCTATGTAGCTCAGGCACTTGACGAGGAAACTTATGAGAGCGTCCGTAACGATTTGGAGAACCTGATGGGAAGTGACGATATTTATCTTGAAGTTTTTGAAGAAGATATGAAGTACTCCGACACTCCTATCGCAGCAAGCATATCGGAAAGTCTCGCGGATCTTTATCAAGTGTATTACAACATGCTTGCAACGGTGAGGGAAGCTCCTTCGGAACTGGTCAGCGAAATATTAGAGCAGGTGAGTGATGATTTTGCAGAGTATTGGAGCAGAATACTGTGTAATGTGCTTCGCGCACTCAATCATGTAAAATACAGCGGGTCGTTAGAGGAGGATGATTGAGAAATCCTTCTTTTACCGTCTGAAAGGAATGGGGAGAATACAATAAACCGCCACTTTCTTGTTATCTATCTGTCCGGGAACCCATACAGGCATTTTTGAAATAATCCGTATAGCTTCGGCATTCAGCGATTCCTCGACACCTCTGAGAACTGTAAGATGTGTTAGCGATCCATCGGATTCCACTACGAACGAGCATAAAACGCGTCCTTCGATAGCATCATCATAAGCCTGTCGGGGATATTTCCGTTCAGTATTAATAAATTGCATCAGAGCACCGTCGCCTCCGGGGAAAGCCGGAATTATGTCAACGGATTCGCAAGTGTAGGCATAAGTCGGTATAGCCTCTGAATTTCTGTCTCCTGAGCAGTGCAGCATTACACGTTGTGGAGTCTGTGCCCACGCCGATACAAATACAGTAGTTGAAAGCAGGGATGCTGTCAGGAGAGAGAGAGCTTTATGAGATCTGAAGCTACAAAGCATATTGATTGAAGGAGATTTCTTTTGTGGTTTCGTGGTCTTTGATACGGCAAATTTAGTCTTTTGATTATTATAATCCAACCTTATGGGTGGGTGATTAAACATGATTTATGAATCTTTACGTTTTTAAGAGGTGAAAGTATAAAAAGACTTAACAGAAAAAGTTGGTACACCTTTATAATAAGTCTTTGTTCAATACCGTTAATTTAAAGATGAAACATCTCTTTCATACCCTCCTGCCTGTTTTGTGTGCCACTGTGCTGTCGGTGTCACCGGGTAATTCTGCGTCGGCTGCTGATAGTTCGCCGGCATATGATTTCTTAAATATAACATCATCAACGCGAATATACGGACTTGGTGGAGTGAACATCACTACCGTAGATGACGATATTATGACTGTGGATCAGAATCCGGCTCTTCTCGGTCCGGAATTCGAATCGCAGGGAGCGGTCAATTATATGCACTATCTTGGCGGATCAAATTTTGCCGGGTTACGTTACGGTCAGGCAGCTTCCACGCGCGGTGCCTGGTCGGCGGCAATACAATATTTCGGCTATGGTTCAATGAAGGAAACCGATGCCAATGGAACGATAATAGGTGATTTTTCGCCTAAGGATGTAAGTTTCAGCGGTATGTACTCACATTCGTTGTCGGAGAGGTTACGCGGTGGTTTTAATGTGAAGTTCCTGTACAGTTCATATGCCGATTACACTGCGTTTGCTGTAGCCACGGATTTGGGTATAAATTATTGTGACCCGGAACGCGATCTGTCTTTAAGTGCGGTGGTTGCCAATCTTGGTGGTCAGATAAAACGGTTTAATGAAAGTTACGATCGTCTGCCGGTGGATGTCCGTCTCGGATGGTCACAGTCATTCGGTACTTTTCCTGTACGTTTTTCAATAACTGCATGGAATCTGACACGCTGGAAACTCCCTTATATCGACCAGGGCGACGGTACCTCGGCATCTGTTCCGGTTGTCAAGGATAGTTTCGGCAGCAATCTGATGCGGCATCTTGTATTTGGAGCCGACATCATTCCTTCTGAAAGATTCAATCTCGGTATAGGTTACAATTATAAAACCCGTACCGACATGTCGACATATTCACGGAATATGCTCTCCGGATTTTCAATTTGTGCAGGACTCAAGGCTCGCGGATGTACTGTAGGAATTGCATTGGCACAGCCTCATACCGGAGCTACGACGCTGATGTTCAATCTATCGCTCAACATCACTCAATTAAGATATTGATTTCCCTTCTATATGTCAAAAAAGCTTATCACTATAGCCGTTGACGGATATTCGTCATCGGGTAAAAGTACTATGGCACGGCATCTTGCATCGGTCATAGGTTACCGTTACATAGATTCCGGTGCAATGTATCGTGCGGTTACGTTATATGCCATGCGTAACGGAATAGCAGATGTCGCCACCGGAAACCTCGATGTTCCGGCACTTGTAGGGAGACTCTCCGAAATCCATATTGATTTTTCTCCTGCCGGGGCTGACGGTCGTCAGGCAACTTTGCTGAACGGCGAGAATGTCGAGACTCAGATAAGGTCACTTGAGGTGTCATCGATGGTGTCGCCGGTCGCTGCTGTTCCCGAAGTACGCCATGCTCTTGTTGACATGCAACGTGAACTTGGCAAAAGCAAGGGTATTGTCATGGACGGACGCGACATAGGAACTACGGTTTTCCCTGATGCTGAAATGAAAGTGTTTGTGGATGCAGCTCCCGAGACCCGTGCCCGCCGTCGTTACGAAGAGCTTATGGCGAAAGGAGAGCAAGTTGACTATCAGGCTGTACTTGATAATGTGCTGCAACGCGACCATATTGACAGAACACGTTCCGAGAGTCCGCTTCGGAAAGCTGATGACGCGGTAGTGCTTGATAACAGCACAATGACACCCGACGAACAGAACGGGTGGATGCTGGAATTATATAATCGTATTACTGAATCTCGCTGATGGGAATTAATGTCGAGATTGACGATCGTTCCGGATTCTGTTTCGGGGTAGTGACTGCCATCCGTAAGGCGGAAGAGCATCTTGATGCCGGAGGCACGTTATATTGTCTTGGTGATATAGTTCATAATAGCGATGAAGTCGAACGGCTGCGTCGTAAAGGTCTTGTGACTATCTCTCATGATGAGCTTGCCACGTTACACAATGTAAAAGTACTGTTACGTGCTCATGGTGAACCTCCTTCGACTTACGAAACCGCGCGCCGGAATAATATCGAGATAATCGATGCCACCTGTCCGGTAGTGCTTCGTCTGCAGGAGCGAATCAAGTCAGCCTACAGAGCCGATGATCCGGAATCACCCCAGATAGTCATTTATGGTAAAAGCGGACACGCCGAGGTTAACGGTCTGGTCGGACAGACCGGAGGTGATGCCATCGTGGTAGATAAGCCTGAAAGTCTCGGAGCTTTGAATACCGATCGTGACGTGGCTTTATATTCTCAGACCACTAAGTCACGTGAAGGTTTCGAGGAGATGATAGGTCTGATAAGTTCGCGTCTGGAACCCGGACGTCGTATTGAAGCATATGATACCATATGCCGTCAGGTCAGTACGCGGGTCGAGCATCTGCGGGCATTCGCCTCTTCACATGATGTGATATTGTTCGTCGCAGGGGCTAAAAGCAGTAACGGCAGAGTTCTGTTTGCCGAGTGTCAGGCAGTGAATCCAGCCTCATATCTCCTCTCGAATGCCTCTGAACTTGACACGGCATGGATCAGCGGTCCGGAAGTTAAATCAGTAGGAGTTTGTGGAGCCACATCAACCCCCCGCTGGCTTATGGAAGAAGTGGCGGAAGCGTGCCGTAAATAATGGATTCATTTGTTGCTATTGATGTTGAGACAGCTAACTATGAGCCTACAAGCATATGTTCGATAGGAGCTGTGAAAGTGGTCAACGGATATGTGACGGAGCGTTTTCATGAATATGTGAAACCCACTCCCAACTGGTATTCGCGCAGGTTTACGGAGGAGATTCATGGTATAAGCCGACGTCAGACCGATTCAGCGCGAAATTTTCATGATGTATGGGCTGATGTGGAGGCGTTCGCCGACGGGCTTCCTTTTGTGGCACATAACAAGGCTTTCGATGAAAAATGTATCAAGGCATGTCATCGTTGTTACGGCATGACCTATCCCGATTATCCCTTTTATTGTACGCTTGTGGCAGCTCGGCGGAGTATTCCACGCGGTATGTGTCACTCTTATTCGTTGCCTTCATTGTGTGATTTCCTTGCTATACCTTTTTACAATCATCACGATGCGCTTGCTGATGCCGAAGCATGCGCGAAAATAGCAATGGCGATATTATGAGGAATATTTTTATACTGATAGTTGCGGTGATAATGACATCAGTGAGCGTTGGTTGTGGCGGAACAAGCTGGTCAAAACAGGCGAAGATCGACAAAGAGGCATACACACTCGGAGAGACTCATGCGCGGGTCGTCATAGATCTTTTTCCGGATACAGCTGCAATATGTGACCGACTGCTTGACGTTCGGACACGTGAAAGCGATTTCCGGAAACGTTTCGGCAATACAACAGCCGACTCATATGTAGCCGGCTTTGAAGAGTATATACGGGAGCATGACCAATCGCTTGCTTCCAGATTATTTTAGGATGTGACCGATTACGGTCGGCGCTCAACCGTGTTTGCTTATTTCACGTAGAGTTTGTTCGTCAAGTATCTTCACCTCACGACCGTCCACCACAATAAGATGCTCGTTGACAAACATAGTCAGAGTACGTATGGCGTTTGAGGTAGTCATATTCGACAGATTGGCAAGGTCGTCACGGCTCATGTACACCCGAAGTGTCTGACCGTCATCCTCATACCCGTAGTGATCGCGCAGAACTATCAGCGCCTCGGCAAGGCGGCCGCGAATGTGCTTCTGAGTAAGGCTTATCATGCGGGAGTCACTGCTCCCGAGATTACGGGCAAGCTCATGAAGGAAGAACCAGGCGATATTATTGTTTTCGCGAATCATTTCTTCCACAAGTTTCATCGGCAGCCGACCGATCACTGACGTTTCAATCGCAGCTGCCGTGTGCACATAATTCTCCCCCGCAAAGTATGCGCGATAACCGAAATACTGAACCGGACGTATCAGGCGCGTGATCTGCTGACGTCCGCTCCGACCGTCCTTATAAAGTTTTGCCTTTCCATCAATGAGGCACCACAAAAATTCCGGTTGTTCGCGTTCAGCATAGATAACCTGACTTTTTTTATATGTGCGTATAATAAAATTATCCGTTACGAGGCGCTTTTCAGAAGCGTCAAGTACAGACCAGATGTCGCTTAAGTCTTCGCGCATCACTTGCTCAATAGTTGCCTTAATCATAGGTGTAATCAGTAATGTGATATGCAGCAATGCTTTTCAGCATGCAAATATACTGATTTTTCTTAATAATAGTAGCTTTTGGCAAAGAAATATGTTCTTATTCGTATACATCAATCAAAAATCAACACTAATCACCCTAAACCACGCCCCGGATATTGGATAAATCAATCCATATCCGGGGCGGCTTCTGACCGATGGAAGTAGGCACGACAAGTTATGAGTTGCCCGCAGGTCTCTATCTAGCCAACGGCATCAAAGTTGCCGTCCGTTAATTCTTTTACACCAATAATACCAATATAAATCAAAAAACTAAGCCCGACTTCTTGAAAGATCGAAGTCGGGCTTAGTTTTAAAATTAGTTGTGATTATGTTATTTGACTATAACCTTGACAACTGATGAAGGTGTTGCTACGATATAGATGCCTGATGCGGCAGGTATTACAGCTTCGGCATTAGGAACAGCTGAGTATATCTGCCGTCCTGCTGCATCGCTTACGGTAAGCATAACGCCTTCAGCTCCTTTGACAACAATCTCTCCCTTACGGGTGATGACAGTAATACCATTGCTTTCGTTAGCGACACTATCAATTCCGCTCATACCTTTGCAGTCGATCTGTACAGGTTCGGATGGCGCCGATTCACCGTAGATGTCGTAAATACATGCTACATGATAGGTATGGATACCATCCTTAAGACCGGAATGGGTGTAGCTCATTTCCGATAATGGTTCGTCATTGACACGCTTGCCATCGCAATAGAGGTTGTAACCGGCAATTGTGAGGGCGGAAAGGACATCTTTTTCAGTTATCATAGTGATATCGTCAATGAGGAAGGCATACTTGTCATCCGAAACGCAGCGGATTGCAAAGTAGACCGCTCCTTCAGGGAGGTCATAGTAACGGCATCTCCAGTCTTCGGAACCTTCGGTCCGTTCAATCAGTATGAAGTCGTCGATCTCTTTTCCGGTTGTAGAATAGAGAACTTCGAAGGTATCGGGACCATAGGAGGTGATAGATTTCTCATAGAAAGATATAGTCTGAGCGCAGCCTGCAAGACGGGGCGATACCAGCCAGTCGTCGTTGGCACCACCCTTAGAGCAAAGGCTCATGAACATCTGGTGTCCGCTATGACATGCAAAGACATTGTCCTCTACCTGATGGCTGTCGTAAACGATGAATGCCTTAGGATTAGTGTCGTTGCTGAATTCGCCAAGCATACCGCCTCCGATGGAGTAAGTGTCAAGACCGTCGACATCGTACATATTCCAGTCACCGATATTATCATTTGCTACCTCAGATCCCGGCAGTCCGGAAGAGAACGGTACATAGGATTCGATATCATCGAGACGTGGATTTGCAAGTGTAACGGAGAGATCGGGTTCGTTCCAGGAGAGTTCAACACTATTGTTGCTTTGAGTTGCAGTCAGATCGCGTGGTGCCGGCAATACGGGGATATTCACCTTTACATTGGTGGTGTAGGTAACATTGTCCGTCTCGTATTCATCGGCATTGTAATTAATCACACCTTTGAATTCGATCGACTCGGGAGAAACTACGGGAAGCTCGATTTCGAATACGGCAGTCTTAAATTCATTTGCCGCTATTGTTTCACCGGAAATTTCGGTAAAAAATTCGTCATCTGCATAAAGAGCCACGCTATAGTCTTCAACTGCGTTCTTTGCGGAATTTTCATATCGAACCTCAACGGTGAACTTTTCGTTGGCGTTCACCTTGTCAGGAGCGGTAATCGATATCGCAGAGAGGTTGTTGTTGAAATCGTCCGTTACCCGGAAATCATCGATCGCTATCAGATTGATGTCGGTGCAATTTGCCTCCAGTTCGAAGCACACGGCTTTGCCCGCATAGGCTGAAAGATCGATGGAGACTTTGCGCCATTCCATATTCTTTTCACCTAAAGAGATGTTGCTGAGAACACTCCATTTCTCACCGTCATTGATACGGATATTGAGTTTATTGTTGCATACAACATCGAACAGGTAGAACGACAGTACCGGTTTGGAAAGACCGGACAGATCGAACAGACCCGAGAAGAAATATGAAGTATTGAAACCGCTGTCGTATTGTGCATATGCCATGGCTATCGCATTACCGTCAAGACTTTCAAAGGGTAATTCCGACGGCTCGAAAAGATCCCAGGATGTGAAGCTTCCGTCAGGAACCTCGGTTATCCATATATAGTTCATGCGATTGAGATCGAAAGCCTCGTGTGCAGGAGTCGCATATGGCTCACCAAGCGGATAGATGTTGGAGAAAGCGTAAGTGCTCGAACCACCTGCTGTCTCTGCCTGAACGATATAGTAAACAAATTTCTGGGCGTCAGTGGGATCGACAGCCTGATCTATGTAAGAGTTACCTTTGACGCCCGATGCTACAACCTTGGCGGAACCGTTGTCAATGCTTCTCAGAATGTTATAAGATACATTATCTTCGGTAAGAGTGTGTCCGTATTCATCGAATTCCGAGCTGTCCCATGTGATTACAGCTTCGCCGGTATTGGCTCCGTAGGAAACCGCAACAGTTTCCGGTGCGATAGGAGCGACCAGACCTACGTAACCGTTTACCTTGGCTGTCAGACCTGTTCCATATACGTTTACAGCAGTGATAGTGTACTCGTTAATTCCGTTAACCGGAGAATTATCTACAACCGATACTTCGGCACCTGTTGACGGATTATCCACACGACCGATCTCATTGCCGTCGCGGCTTACCGTGATATAGTCAATGGTGTCCAGCGATTTACCCGACATGTCAGTCGATGGAGCATTGAATTTCACCTTGGCTTTCAAAGCACCTGAAGCATCAGCTATGACTTCAGCAGCGGTGACTGCACCCGGAGCTTTCACATTCACACCCTCTGAGACGAACAGGTTGTCAACGTAAAGTTTGTTCATATATTTATCACTGCATCCATGGATAGCAATGTAATATATGCCGCTTTCTTCAGGGATGAAAGTGCCGCTGAACGTTTCGTATGTCTCAGCAGTGAGCGACACAATATCCAGAACATTCGGTGCATTACGGAGACTTTCCAGGTCAGAGGATGAAGATACTTTTATCTCAAATTTTTCAGCATAATATCCGGTAGCTTTGGCATCACATCCGATAGTGTACATAGCGCCGGCATCGAGACGGATTGGATGAAGTACCAGCCAGTCATCGACAGGTGTGTTGTAGCTGTAATCGAAATACACTCTGCCTTCACCTCCGAATATCTGATGAGTCCAGGTCTTTCCATCGTTATTCGCATCGTAAACGGTAAAGAACGACATGCATGCCGCATTCTCGAAATCCTCGCTGAACGGAGCGGTAAGGTAACCTGATATATATGAGTTGGACAATGATTCAGCCGATTTTACATCGTCGTTTACGGCGATCACTCCATAACTTAGAATCTGAAGTTCTTCGCTTTCGGGAATTGATGTGATATAAGATGTTTCGGTAAGACCCGAAGCTGCGATATTTCCATCCGGATAAGAGATAACCGTGTATGTTACGTTGTCGGGGTTGAAATACTCTCCCTGTAAACCGGTTGTAACGGCATCCCAGGTCAGATTGAGGATCCCGTCCACAGCAGCGAGCTTAACTGATTTCACGGCAGCCGGGATATCGTTTCCGATCCATGTGGAAAGTATGGCAGTTTCACCGGAACCGGCAGAGTTGCTTACCGTTACTGTAAATGTATAATCTCCCGATGCTTCCACCGACACTTCAACAGTTACCTCTTCCGACGGAGAAACAGTACCGGTGGCAATCTGTTCACCATTTACTGAGGCGGTGTAGTTCAGACTTCCCTCCAGTGCCGCTCCACCTACGGTAGCGGAAGGGGCTGTGAATGTGATTGTACCGACTTTGGATCCGTTGTCGAATGTGGCTGAAAGACCGGAGACGCCGGCGGGTGCATCTTCGGAAACCGGAGATTCGGGAATATACAGGCTCAACACTTCTGCCTTACCCGGTAATGCAAAGAGAAATGTGGCTTCGGCAGTTTCAAGATTGATTTCATACATTTCCGAGTCATCGCCGGTATACCATACATAGTAGCATTTGCCTGTAGCGGGATCGATTGTTCCGGCTGTCATTTTTGTACTTGCCAGCCCCGTTGACCCTATTTCGGAATAATCACCGGTGGAACGGTCGATTTTATAGAGCATACCGGGACGGGAAATCGCATATATATCACCTTTAGGTGATGCCATGAGTGCCGCCCAGTCATCAGTTACCTGATAGTCTTTAATAACCTTCCAGGTGTAGTTGTCCATATCGAAGATGGAGAATTGATATGTCTTATCATCTTCATTTTCGGTCAGGGCGTAAACACGATGTGAAAGAGGATCCATGGTCATTGCCCGGGCTTTAAAACGATAGTCTCCCGGAATAGTGGTGGATGTCCATGTATTGGTATCGTAGATGACATAGTCCATATCATAAACGAACGTTCCATACACCATCGGTTTGGTGACCATATATTTGTCACCTGCATAGACCTGACCGTAGCTGGTCACGAATGTTCCGTCTACGTATACCGGGGTAGTGGCTTCAGATGAAATGGTATTTATACCCCACTGGGCTTCGTTAATCCATTCGTTGCTGAAACATACCGCTCCGTGGAAATCCGGCAGTGTACCCTCGTAGGGCGTTTTAGTGACGATTTTTGCCGCTTTACGATCCGATGACGGTACACCTGTGTAGACTTCACGATTTACGCCTATTGATGAGGGACCTGTAAGCCTGTAGGCGGATAAGTCGGCGGTGTTGATTCTACGTGGGGAAGTGGTGAAAGGATTCGCTGCCGGGGATAATGTGATTCTAAATGGTTGTGGCAGTGGTTTCACCGACTCCTGAACAGCAGGTACCGGAAGCGCGTAGCTGAGACCGGACGACACTGCAAGGAGTGTTAACAGTAATGATTTTCTTTTCATTAGATATTGTTATGAATGATATTTAAACGCTTGTATTACCGGCAATCTACAAAGATTTCCAATAATTAATGACGTTTAGACAAGTGACTCAGATTATTTAATGCAAAATTAAGGCAACAGATGTTTGTATGCAAATTTTGTCAGCAAAATTCGCATATTACACTTCAAAGTGCCATTAATTATGTTAGGTAATGTCAGGATCTTAAAAATTTATTGGAGATTCCTAACCATTTTTTTATCTTCTCGATTGGTGTAGGATGCCAGCTATGCGCACACATGTGAATAGCGTAGCTTTCAGGTGTGACCTCATGTTTGTTTCCTGCAAAAGTCTCAGAAGGATAAATATGAATACGTCCCGGAAGCTGCTGGTCGATATCCTTATAAATAAATCCCGATTTTTCTGCTACCCGGGCATATATGTAAGGTGACAATACATCGGTACGAAGTGAGCCGTCCTCCCTGACAAAATGTTTGTCCTCATACCAATCGAGCACTTCCTTGACAAAAGGAGATCCCTTTTCGGCTCCCATTACAGCAGCCTGGATCTGGATGCCTTCAATAAAGACATCATCGATACGGTGACCGTCAGCGTCAATATGTTGCATGGTACCGCATCTTTCAATCTGAGAAGGATGATATTCCATGCTTGAAAAGAAGGAGTTATCCAGAAATTTGTCGAGTTGTTTTAGTAATAAAACATCTGAATCAAGGTAAATGCCGCCTTCGGTGTAAAGTGCGTACATTCTTATGTAGTCGGCAGCGAAGGCCCATTTACGAGCCTCAAAAGCCTCTTTGACATACGGGACAGAATTAACATCAAAATTGTGTGTGCTCCAACGTTTTATTTTATATTCAGGGTTGGTCTTGCTCCATGTATCCATACATCTCTGTATTTTTGCAGGAAATGGATCATCACTGAGCCAGCAATAATGTATCGTTTTCGGGATCATGATTCCTATACGCTAATTCAAGTCGGGTTATTGTGCAAAATTACAAATATTTATCGTTGTCGCAATATACAGTTGTTTATCCTTATCATGCAAATTGGAGTTATTTTGTTTGGCAACTGAAAAATGTTGGTAATATTAGTCAATCAACAGTTTCTATAAGTCGAATATCATTGTCCATAATAATCAAAGTATCAAATATTTTTTCTACCTTTGTAAAATACTAATTGCGTGAACATTAAAATCACTATAAGTAAGTATTTTCATTTAATAGGTTAATTTATTCCTTTGAACCAAGGGGTTAGTCTCCTACTTCTTTCATGGGATTTTTTCATTAAAATATTATGCATGAATATAACTTGGGATTCATATCAGATAAGGATATCTATGATCATGTAAAGAAGACGGTAGAGTCTTATCGGCGTGAAATTACACTTGGACAGTTTAATGATAATATCATTGATCCTATCAAGCTTACATTTGATGCGAAAGTATATGGTAAGACAATTCGACAAGCAGTGGAGGATGAGTGTTATAGGCAGATTGATAAGTCCAACGCCAATCGAATCGGATATTTTCATCAAAATCTTTTCCGTTATGCCGGTAACGGTTGGGTAGTACCTGCGGTAGGTTTCGATGTCGAGAATGATGCATTACACATATACGTAGAGATGAAGAACAAACATAACACTATGAATTCTGCATCTTCTCAAAAAACTTATATGAAAATGCAAGGAAAATTATTGGATGACGACGAGGCAACTTGTTATCTGGTCGAAGCTATTTCTAAACGATCCCGAGATGAAGCATGGCGAGTTTCTCTTGATGGTCATCCTCGTGAACACAAAAAGATTCGTAGAATGTCAATGGATAAATTCTATGCCTTGGTTTTTGGAATTGAAGATGCTTTCTATAAATTGTGTGCGGTTCTTCCTCAAATTATTGAGGATGTCGTTAAAGACGATCCGGGACTTGGTCTAAAAAATACAGTTTACGAAGAACTTACAAAAGATCACTCAGATATTCTTACCGGTCTCTACATACTCGCTTTTGCAACATATGAAGGGTTTAATAAACTCAATGAAAAATGAACGGAGATACGCGTATATCTATTAACAACTTCGCTGACATCATGGGTGTTTCACGTGCCACTGTTGAAAAGTGGATCACCAATGGTAAATGCATTATTCATATTGATGAACATAATTCGAAGTATCTTATAGCATCCGAACTTTCCTCATTCTCTGAAATCGCTGCTATGTTAAATAATACCTGGGAGGAGGAATGTGTGGTTGAACCACGTCGACATTTCACTACAATCGAACTTTTCGCGGGAGGGGGTGGACTTGCCCTGGGTATGCATAAGGCTGGCTTCAAGCATTTGTTGCTTAACGAGATTGATAAAGATGCTTGCGCTACTTTACGAATGAATATGCCGGATTGGAATATTGTTCAAGGTGATATACATGATATTGATTTTTCTTCATATTATGGTAAAACTGACTTACTGACAGGTGGTTTTCCATGCCAGGCTTTCTCTTATGCGGGACATCGGCTGGGGTTTGAAGAGACTCGCGGGACTTTATTTTTTGAATTAGCACGTGCTGTCAAGGAAGTTCGACCTAAAGTCTTCATGGCAGAGAATGTGAAGGGATTGTTGGAACATGATAACGGACGAACTATTGATACCATTAAATCTGTTATCGCAGAACTTGGTTACACTCTGATTGAGCCGCGGGTGCTTCGCTCTATTCTATATAATGTTCCTCAAAAAAGAGAACGTCTTATTCTGATTGCAATTCGAAATGATATTGCGCCCTTTGTTAGCTTCAAATGGCCGTCAGTATGTGGAGAATTGCGGACACTTAGAGATGCTTTCTTTTATGGGGATCTTTATGATTGTGATGTTCCTGAAAGTGAGGGACAAAAGTATCCTCCTGCAAAGGAGCGTGTTATGAAGCTTGTTCCAGAGGGTGGTAATTGGAGAGATTTACCTGATAACGTCGCAAAGGAATATATGAAAGGAAGTTATGGTTTGGGTGGAGGAAAGACTGGTATGGCTCGTCGTCTGTCCATGAACGAGGCAAGTCTGACTCTTACATGTGCTCCGGCACAGAAGCAGACTGAGAGATGTCACCCCTTGGAGACAAGACCATTGACCGTGCGTGAGTATGCCCGAATTCAAACTTTCCCAGACAATTGGGAATTTTGTGGTTCTCTCTCAGCAAAGTATAAACAGATCGGGAATGCGGTTCCTGTCAATCTGGCATGGGCTATAGGACGTGCTATCATGCGACTGTTTAACCAAATAGATGAAGTGCGACCAGAAACCAAGGCGTATGAATTGGATTATTTGACTGAGTCTGTAAGGAAATTGCATGGAATCTTTGAAGGAATGGTCTGTGAATCATATGATTATCAGAATAAGTCAAAAATGTAAGAATAACTCAGCTATATGAAAATACTGAGCAAATTCCTTCAAGATGAGCATCCAGGTCAGATATTAAGATGATATTGGATTTTATATTACCGGATAACATAAAAATATCTTCAATATGAATGTAAGTTTTAAACCTAAGGCATGGCTGCTTCCCCAGCCTGTCTTGATAATAGGTACATACAATGCTGACGGCACACCTAATGCAATGAATGCGGCATGGGGCGGTCAGTGGGACGCTAACGAAATAATGATCTCTCTCGGAGCACACGCAACTACTGAGAACCTCAACAGAAATGGTGAATTTACGGTCGCTTTTGCTACGGTCGGATCTCTTCCGGCATCTGACTATGTTGGAATGGTTAGCGGTAAATCACATCCCGATAAAATGAGTGCAACCGGTTGGAAATATACAGCGGCTGAAACAGTGGCTGCACCGGTTTTCGATTGTTTCCCTATGACGATGGAGTGTCGTGTAAAGGAAAAACTTTATGAGTCCAAGACCGGTTTCTATCTGATTGCAGAAATAGTGAATATCCTATGTGATGAAGCATTTCTTGCTGAGGACGGCAAGCCTGATGTGGAGAGGATGAAACTTATTACCTTTGACCCGGTGCATAACGGTTATATCATGCTCGGAGAACGGGTCGGAAATGCTTTTTCCGACGGCAAACAACTGATCAAGGGGTAAACTTATTTAAGACTCCGTTGGAATACTGAATGTGAACTGCAGTCCTCCGCTATCGGCATTTGTTACTGATATTTCACCTCCCATGACGGTGATTATCTTCTTTACAAGCGGCAGTCCGAGTCCTGTACCACCACTTTTCCGTGATCGTCCGGAGTCTACCCTGTAAAAAAGATCAAAAAGACGTTCGATATGCTCCGGGGGAACACCGCTACCATTGTCGGAAAATGAAAATACGTGCATTCCTTTTTCCTTCCGAATCCATTTTAGCGACATTTTTGTTCCTCCGGAGTGTTTCACTGCATTGTTTATGAGATTGTGGATAACGTTAGTGAGTAGTGACTCGTGCCCTAAAACCTTGCAACCATCGGGAATATTGCAGTCAAATGTCATTGAATCGGTTAGATGACCTTGTTTAATATCTTCGCCGATCCTTGATGCCAGTTTGGAGAAATCAATAACTTCCACATCCTTTAATTTGCCTTCGTTTCCTTGTAGTCGCATCAGCATGTTCAGGTCGCTTACAAGATTCACCAGCCGATCGGTATTCTGTTGAATCCGTATAAGGAATTTATGCCTCATTTCCTCCGACATCGAACTATCACTTACAATGGTATCAACATATCCTTTTATGATACCTAACGGTGTGTTGAGTTCATGGCGTATGCTCATGCTCACATTTCGTTCATGCCGTGCTATCTCCTGTTCGGCATTGATTTTATCGCGGTAGACTGTAACGAGATTACGTGACACATCACCGAGCTCGTCATTTGAAAAATCCATTTTGTCAATATCATCAGGCAAACGGTCGGATGCTATTTCTCTCGCGAAATCACGGAGTTGATATACATTTTTACTTACTGCGCGTACGCCAAGATATGTCAGCGTGGATGAAAGTACACCTAAAATTATTATCACGATCCAGATCATAGGATCAATACTGAGAAAATTGATAACCTCTCCCTCATATGGTAGAGCGGCAAGTGAATATATCGCACTATCGGCACTCATCTTCGAGCTGATCATACTCACCTTATTGTCGTAGTCCATATCCAGCACTATGTTTTGGTAGCTGCTGTCACAAATCAGTGGCTGCAGACTCGAAACCGGCTCACCTTTCTCATCAAATATGGCGATTGTGGCTTCCGGATTGTCAGCTATCATTGTCCCGTTTTTGTCGTAGACGGTAATACGCAGAGGTGCGAGAGTAGTGTTATCAGTGAACAGACGTATGAATTCAACTGTGTGCTGAAGATCGACACCTCGCTCATAGGCGTCTATAACTGTATTGTTTACATTTAACAGACGGTTTTCAAGATTGAATTTCTGCCGCTGTTTTTCATGACTTACAAAGTAACCGATTGTTAAGCCGATAATTAGCCATAATAATCCTACAAGAGGAAAAAACAATCTCCAATGTAGTCTCAGATTATGTCGTTTTTTGTTGCGTGAATTTATCATTACATCTTATCTGTATCTGTAATTCTATCATATGTAGAATTGCAGGACGTGCATTAGTTGCAAAGGTAAGTAAAAATTATCAATGAACTCATCTAAACTTATAAAATCATCGGAGGTCACCAGCTTCACAGCGGTGACCTCCATTCTTCAATCATTCAATCAATCAAACCAATCAATACAATATCTAATCCATGAAACAAATCTCTTAATTCTGTTATGAGGGAGGTGCGTTATCCTGTTTAACGGTAGTCGGCGAAACGTACCTGCAGCGACTGACGCGCTGTGAAGATACGGCTCTTTACTGTGCCTAACGCTACGCCGA
>CAZKSF010000045.1:0-21639 GCA_964555405.1 uncultured Bacteroides sp. | reverse complement strand
TCATTCTTTCATCAGTCTCCTATCACTTAGCCGATTATACTGTTCAGCCTTTATGGAGCCTGTCAACGGTAGTACTCGATTGTTCGGACAATGTGACGTACCACCCGGTCGCCCCTCCGGTGATCGGTTGTAACCGATGCATCGGTCCAGTTGCCGCATCGGTCACGTGACGTCACTTTATAATCACTGTGCCGGATACGGTTACCGTCAACATCATAGGTGTCTTCATAAACGGGAGCACCGGTGTCATCAAGTTCCATCACCGACTGACGACCTTCAGCATCGTCGCGAAGAACCCGGATTAGACCCTTGGGACCATACTCATACTCATCTATAGTAAGCCACTCCCCTCCTATGCTGCCGCCATCACCGGTTGCGACGGATTCTGATATCAGACGCCCGAAACGGTCATATTCAAAAAATGTAACCATTGAAGGATCAGCATTTCTGTCATGGGGATTATCGTAATTTTCCACTCTGATCAACCGCCCCTCCCCATCGTAAACTGCAACTACCGAGGGATCGACATCAATGACAAGACGACCGGTATCATCATAGTCAAGCCTGAGAGTATCTCCCTCATAATCATCAGTGGTAATCGACTCTGCGGTGAGCTGTCCCCTGCGGTTGTAAACCTTGTAGTCACGTGATATCAATCGGTCATCGCCGTTTGATTCGGAAGGATCATAAACCCGGGTGTCAACCCGGGCAACAGGCCCGTGCAGTGAATGTACGGCAACTGTGTAAGGAGTAGCCGGACAGGTTCCGGAAGCCGCCGGCATCACAGCTTCCTTTACTGTTGATATATTACCGGTTTCGTTACTACATCCGGTGCAACAAAGGACTGCGGCATAGGCAGCAAATATGGCAAGAGTATTCAGTTTCGGTAGTTTCATGCTTAGTCAACGCTTGAACATACGTCCAAGTTTTGAGAAAAGCGATTTTTTGTAACCGAGAGCTTCCTGTAATTCGGAATCGGATATTTCGGACACAAATGCCAGACGTTCATCTGAATCCCATGAAACGCCATCAATAATGGCATGAATATATGCATTTCGCAAATCAGCACATTTGGGAGCCTGCCAGACAGTCATTATCATCGGCTCGATGACCGCCGGATCGGATTCAGATATTTTTCTCAGATATTCCGAAAGCAAATCCAACGACGGCGCTCCTTCGGTCCATTTACGGAACATCTTTTCACGTAAAACAACATCAGTTTTCCTGACACGCGCGGCAAACTCAAGGTGGTCGACAGTTAACGGACATCCGGGAAGCTGACCTGATAAAACAGCGCTGATCACTTTAAGTCGTATCATCAGATTGTCAGGTAACAAAACTCCGCTCCGACATATATATGCTGCCAGTTCGGAACTGTTTTCTCCCGGCGATCGCCAAGTTTTGTCGGTATAAAGCTCTATAAGCGGAATCAATGAAAGTAGCGAAAGCAAGTCAGGACGCAACCGTCTGATCATCCCGAGCAACTGCTTCATACCGGCATCGGGAGAAGCTTCGATCTTAGGCTTAAAATATTCCTCGATCACCGGAGCAACCGCTCTGCAAGCCTCACTTGCCCCCGGTCCGGAGAGAAGTCGAGAGAAGCACTCGTCGTGCACTGAAAGACAAATGGCTCTGAGTGGACCCGGAACAGCTGCTATTGAGCGAGGATTCAGTTTATACCATTCGATGAGTTGAGTGGCGCGTTCGGCAAGAGGGAACAAAGATGTAATGGCAAGCGAACGGTCATCAACAGTCATTGCCGATGTTGTAACAGCTGCCATTATCTCGTCAAAAGCCCGGGCAGGATCCCCTTGATAATAATGATTCAACAGGGAAATCCACACTTCCGGATCGCGACTCAAGGCAAGAGCTGCCATAAGCTGACCATGCGTGCCCATTTTATCCGGAGAGAGCAGACTGAGTACAGCTCGTACATTAGATCCTTTCAGCATCTTACCCAGATATCCCGTAGAACCGCGGCGGAACAGCAGACGCGACAGACGGTCGACCGACTCATCTGAAATTTTGACTGATCCCGGACTCACCTCCTCCATAGCACCGGCGGCATCGATCCCTGCCAGAAGCGCCGAACTTTTCGATGATTCACCTATCAATTTGTCGATTTCAAATAGCAACTTAGAGGTCAGCAACTCCTTTTCGGCATCATTACTGCATGAACACAACGACTTTCGAACAAATTCGGGTGTCAGAGTGGATCGGTCAATAGGCCGCGATGTGTGTAAGGCAATAAACATATCGGTTTCAAATCGTTCATCGGCGGTGATTTTAGTATTCACCCACCAATCGATAAGTGCTGAAGCCGATACAAAATCCGTTTCACCTATCAGCCGGAGCGCCATCTCATATGTATATCTATCGGAAATGCCATTGTCACTCCCATCTATAAGATTGACAGTCAATGCATCGGAAGGAGCATCCGGTGACTGATCACTGGTCAGTATCAGATCGATGTCATTATCAGCATTTCCCTTGCGATATCCGGTGGTAATACTCACACCTGCCGTCACCGAAGCCGGGAGAGCACCAAGAACCGACACTACCGACTGAATCCGTCCGATAGACGCGTATGCCGCAATTACGGGCGATCCCTGCGACAATCCCTTACGGCGGCGCATTGATTCGGCAAGAACGGGGAGAAGAAGTGTAAGTTCATAATACTCGGATACTACAGTCATGGGCACGGGATCGATTGTCAGACTGACAACCGATAATGTAGCCGGAATACCGTTCAGCATACCGTTCAGATCGCCATTTGCATCATTCAAGGAGTATTCCGACGGACGCCACAACCCATCGCGTTCGATTGCGGCAAAAACTTCCGGACCCAGCGATACATCGCTTACAAAGATATGTGTCAAAGTCATATCACCCAGATATATCGATCGGACGATCACCCACTTTTTGGAACCGTCCTCAGCTGTAACCTCACGCAAAGTCAACCGTGGCGCATAATCATACACCACATATGGATTGGCATCGGTCATTTCCGGTGTCAATTTCAGTTCCGGAGGAATATTGAATGGTAAGCCGCACTGTGAAGCAATACGTGCGGCACCGGCTGCCGTCAGTCCGTCGCTGAATGCAGTCACTTCGGGGAGCGGCGTCGAAGCTCCCTCGGTAACAGGCTCACGTACTGTACAGTAAATCTGTTGCAGATCAAGGATGATAGGTGTATTCATTGAAAGTAATAACATGGAAAACGGCGACCTCCCCGACATTGGGTGGTCGCCGTTATAAGAATTGATGATGTAGTCATCAAGTGACAACCCTTGCAGGGAGGATCACTTTCTGATACCGAGCTCCTTGCGGGCAATGATTGCGCGGTAGCGGTTGATATCTTTCTTGATAAGATAATCAAGCAGACGACGACGCTTACCTACGAGAGCCTTAAGAGCACGAGCAGTGGTATAATCTTTGTGATTTGACTTGAGGTGCTCAGTCAAATGAGCTATACGGACTGAGAATAATGCTATCTGCGCTTCAGGTGAGCCAGTATCAGTCTTGCCCTTACCGTATTTCTCAAAGATTTCTACTTTTTCTTCAGAATTCAAATGCATTCTTTCGGAGTTTAGATTTGTGAGTAAAAAAATTTTAGCGCACAAAATTACAAATTGTTTCTGAACTTACAAAATCATTCACTCATAATTTTTCTGTCTTTTTCATGACGTATGACGTAGCGGTCATAGTATGTAAGCAACAGGGTCGTTAATGGCAAAGCAATTATAAGCCCTATGAAACCGAGCAAAGAACCCCATATCGATAAGGACAGCAAGATGATGGTCGGATTCAAGCCCATTTGTTTTCCCATAATTTTCGGTACCAGAAACATATCCTGAATCAACTGTACTATAGCGTAGACCGCCATACACTCGGCAAATATTGTCCAGAAACTGCCATTACCGCCCGCAGCGTATATGAGGCACAGAAGCGTTGTAGGAACAATAGATATGAGCTGAAGATAGGGAACCAGATTGAGCACGCCTATAAACAGTCCGAGCACTACTGCCATCGGAAGTCCGATAATGACAAAACCTATCGCGAAAAGCACTCCTACTATCGCAGCAACCAGCGCCTGACCACGGAAATAGAGGTTCATCGAAGTCTCAACCTCGCGAGCAAGACTGAACACCGTGCGCCTCCACCGGGGAGGGACCAGCCATCGGACTCCACGTGACATGCGGTCGTAATCAATCATTATAAACACGACATACAGGAACACTATCATCCATCCTACTATGGTGATAATCATGGATATGCTGCCGGTAATTATTGACCATGACGTAGAAAGCGCATTTTCCACTATCGATGCCATCTGGTCGGTGGAAAGATACTCGGAGATAGCATTGAAATCAATGTTACGGCGTATGAATTCATGAATTCCTTCAGGAAGATACGGGACTGTAGTGTGCGAGGCGGACGCATATTGCTTAAGCACACTTCCCATATTGACAATTTCCTCGATAAGCAGCGGTATACAGAAATATGACCCTATAAGAATTATAAACAGTACCTCGAACAGTGTGACAAATGTCGCCGAGGCTCTGCCCCGCAGATGCAGCAGCCGCATATTGTATTTGACGAACGGCTCCAGGAGATAGGCGATAAGACAAGCAACGAGAAAAGGCAGGAGTACGCCCGAAAGACGGTTGATAAGCCAGATAAGTCCGGCTATGATAAGCGCTGAAATTATCAGACGCACTACGCGGTCGAAGGTGTACGGTTGACGGCTATACGGCATTTGCTGACATAATTATTTGTTCTGCGAAAGTAGTAATTCTAATCATGTCACGCAATATCTCAAATCTTTTTTATCGGTAACTTTGTGAACTATTCGACGAGAAAATCGTAATTTTGTCAAAAATAATTGTAACAAACCAATCAAGCACAATGAATCATCAAACCCCTTCAACTGCGGCGGCATCCGGCGAAGTACTTCGTGACAAAGCCTGGGCACGCTGGACCGCATTAGGGCTGCTGGCATTCGCCATGTTCTGCAGCTACATTTTTATGGATATTTTGTCACCGATCAAGGATCTGCTTCAGTCGACACGCGGGTGGGATTCTACCGCATTCGGCACCATGCAGGGATCAGAGACGTTCCTGAATGTATTCATATTCTTCCTCATCTTCGCCGGTATAATTCTTGACAAGATGGGAGTCCGTTTCACGGCTGTCCTTTCAGGTGCCGTGATGCTTGTAGGCGCCACGATCAACTGGTACGCCCTTACCGATGCCTTCATCGGTTCATCTCTCGATGAATGGTTTACGACTCACCTGAATTACATTCCTGGCTTCGACGAACTCGGCATCTCACCTTTCTACGAAGGTATGCCCGCATCTGCAAAATTCTCCGCGGTAGGATTCATGATATTCGGTTGCGGTGTGGAAATGGCAGGTATAACCGTGAGCCGCGGTATCGTCAAGTGGTTCAAAGGCCGTGAAATGGCAATGGCGATGGGATCGGAAATGGCACTTGCACGTCTGGGTGTGGCAACCTGTATGATTTTCTCGCCTGTGTTCGCCACACTCGGTGGTGACATAAGCGTGTCGCGCTCGGTGGCTTTCGGTGTTGTTCTTCTCATGATAGCGCTAATCATGTTTGTTGTCTACTTCTTCATGGACCGGAAACTGGACGAACAGACTCACGAAGGCGAAGAGAAAGATGATCCGTTCAAAATTTCTGATATCGGCAAGATCCTGAGCTCCCTCGGCTTCTGGCTTGTAGCGCTCCTTTGCGTACTCTACTATTCAGCGATATTCCCGTTCCAGAAATATGCCGTAAACATGCTGCAATGTAATCTTGCATTCACCGATGTCGCTCCCGATTCGTTCTGGGCTTCCGACACCGTTACCATAGTGCAGTATGTGATCATGATCGTTGTGGCAATAGCCGCTTTCGCGAGCAATTTCTCCAAAAATCCCATCCGCAAATACGGTCTGCTCGGCATAGCCATCGTCGCGCTGATAATATTCTGCTACATGGGTTATATGCGTCAGTCGGCAAGTACTATCTTCGCTGTGTTCCCTCTTCTCGCAGTAGGCATTACACCTATTCTCGGCAATTACGTCGACTATAAAGGTAAAGCGGCTTCGATGCTTGTGTTCGGCTCACTTCTACTCATCATCTGCCACCTTACATTTGCATTCATTCTGCCGCAGTTCAAGGACAGTCCGGTTGCAGGCGTAACCGTTGCCTATGTCACCATCCTGGTTCTCGGAGCCTCATTCTCGCTGGTTCCCGCATCGCTCTGGCCAAGTGTTCCCAAACTTGTCGATGCCAAAATCATCGGCTCGGCATATGCACTGATTTTCTGGATACAGAACATAGGTCTCTGGCTTTTCCCGCTTCTGATAGGTAAGGTGCTCGACAATACTAATCCACAGATTGTAGAGGGACTTGCCAATGGCACCCTCACTCCTGAAGAGGCAGCTGTAAGCTACAACTACACTGCACCTTTGCTCATGCTTGCCGGTCTCGGTGTGGCTGCTCTGATTCTCGGTCTGATACTTAAGGTGATTGACAAGAGTAAGCACCTCGGGCTGGAGGAACCAAATATCAAGTCGGAAAGCGATGTCGCAGTACAGACCGCCGAAATCGAAGCGGCTGAAGAATAATACGTATGACGATGATGAAAAAAAGATTTCTCATTCCCGCCATTATCGTATCTCTTACCGGCTCCATGCTATGCAGTTCGTGCCTGGGATCGTTTTCTCTGACCAAAAAGCTGCTTGCCTGGAACAATCAGGTAGGTGACAAACTGGTAAACGAACTGGTATTTTTCGCACTTTGGCCACTTCCCGCCTATCCGGTGTCGCTGTTAGCGGATGTACTTGTTCTCAATAGCATTGAATTCTGGAGCGGCAACAAACCTGTCGCATCCTCCGAACGCGTCGTGGAAGGCATTGACGGACGCTATCTTGTAAAATCGGACGCCGACGGTTACACAATAATAACGGAGGAAACGGGAGAAACGGTGCGTCTGGATTTCTGTGCCGACACCCATACATGGAGCTACTCGACAAATGGTTCGGAATCAGTTCCTTTTATGACATTTATTGATGACAGCCATGTGAGAGTCCCCTCACAATCGGGCTGGCAGACCGTAGAACTGACACGCACCGGTATTAAAGATTTTGCCGCGCTCTGATAGAAGAACTCCCTATAACTGAAATGAGTCCGATATTCCCTTGCCGGTTTATCGGACTCATTCACGTTTATATCTTGGAATATAAAGAGTTTCAATACCGTCTTTACCTGAAAGAGTGTCGTTGAGGTGTCCGTCATCAACGTCGGACGATTCCTCAGGACGTTGTTTAGGAACAAGAAGAGCACTGAATTCCCAAAGCAGATATACCGGCAGGAAAACAACCATAAGTGTAAACGGATCACCGGTAGGAGTGACAACCGCAGCCAAAACAAGCAACGCCACCACCGCATGACGCCGGTATTCACTGAAAAACTTGCGGTCAAGAAGCCCTAACCTACCTAAAAGCCAGGCTACGAGAGGCAACTCAAACACTATACCCATCATGAGTATGAGTGTTACGAAATTATCCATATAGCTTTCGAGAGAGATCTGATTCGGAACATAAACACTCACCTGGTATTCGGCAAGAAATCTCAGAGTCAAAGGAAATACAAGAAAATATCCAACGGCTACTCCACAATAAAACATCACGCAACCGAGCATGAAAGCCGTACGCGCACCACGTTTTTCGATCTGATACAGACCGGGGGCTACAAAGCCCCAGATCCAATACAAAATGATGGGAAAAGCTGTCGCAAGGGCTAACCAAAACGACGTTGACATGTGTATGAAGAACTGAGAAGCCAGCTTTATGTTTATGAGTTCCACATGAAAACCTTCCGAAGAAAATCCATCGAATCCCGGTAACCTTCCCGACAGCCGTTCAAAAATTCTATACAGCAGAAAATTACCCGAGCATGGAGCCAGAATAAAGCTGTCGAACAGCTTAGGCATCGCGATAAAAAAGGCACCGGTGAGAACTACCAGCAGCAGACCGGACTTCAGGAGCACACCGCGCAATGCTTCTACGTGATCCCAGAAAGCCATCCTGTCAAGAGTCTCCCCCATGGATATCAGTCCTTCTTGACCGGTTTTTCATCGGAGACAGGTTCAACAGGCTTGTTTATTTCATCGGTTATTTCCGACATCCCCTGCCGGAATCCCCGCACGCCTTTTCCGATACCACGCATCAGTTCGGGAATCTTACGTCCACCGAAAAGCAGGAGTATCACAAACGCTATTATCACGATCTCGCCTGTACCGAGATTCATAAATGCAGGGATAAATGTAGTTGTTGTCATACGTTTTAAATTAATGGCTCAAAAGTAATATTATTTTTGCGTCTGACGGCATTCAATATGGCAAAAAAATCTTAACTTTGCAATCCGAATAAAATTATTAGTCTGATGAAAGCATTTGTATTTCCCGGTCAGGGAGCACAATTTGTCGGAATGGGCAAAGACCTTTACGATAATAACCCCGAGGCACGCGAATTGTTTGAACGTGCCAATGATATACTCGGATTCCGTATTACCGATCTGATGTTTGAAGGTACCGACGAGGATCTCAAGCAGACTCGCGTGACTCAGCCCGCAATATTTCTTCATTCTGTAATACTTGCCCGTACGTCAGGTGATGAATTCCGTCCCGACATGGTGGCAGGACACTCTCTTGGTGAATTCTCAGCACTTGTGGCGGCAGGAGCACTCAGCTTTGATGACGGTCTCCGTCTGGTATCGGCACGAGCTCAGGCTATGCAGAAAGCATGCGAACTCAAACCTTCGACTATGGCAGCCGTGCTGGCACTTCCCGATGAAACCGTTGAAAGTATTTGTGCTGAAGTTGACGGTGTAGTGGTTTGCGCCAATTACAACTGCCCCGGTCAGATAGTTATCTCGGGTGAAGAAGCTGCTATTGATGAAGCTTGCGAACGTCTCAAGAATGCCGGCGCGAAACGTGCGCTCAAACTCAAGGTCGGTGGAGCTTTCCACTCACCGTGTATGGAACCTGCACGTGCCGAACTTGCTGAAGCAATCGAAAATACCACTTTCAATACTCCGGTGTGCCCGGTTTACCAGAATGTAGACGCACTACCTCACACCGACCCGGCTGAAATAAAAGCCAATCTTATAGCCCAGCTTACTGCTCCGGTACGTTGGACTCAGACTGTACGCAATATGATTGCCGACGGTGCCGACGAATTTATTGAACTCGGTCCGGGTAAAGTGCTCCAGGGTCTTGTGGCAAAAATCGACAAAGCTGTCGCAACTTCCGGACGCCAGTAATCCCGAAAACATCATAAACCGATGCCCGGAGGCTCGACGAGTCTCCGGGTATCGTGTAATTGCATATGACGCGTCAAAAGACTTCACCATATACCTGCTCCACTCTTTCAAATGGCATGCTTGCCGTTCATGTTGCTTCGTCATCCGCTATTGACCTGGCGGGTGTATTGGTTCGCGCCGGCAGCCGAATGGATCCACCTCATATGCCGGGAATGGCTCACTTTGTGGAACATACTATATTCAAAGGGACTTCCCACCGTCGGGCATGGCATATAAACAACCGGATGGAAGCCGTGGGTGGCGAACTGAACGCTTTCACGTCGAAGGAGGAAACGGTTATCTACACCATCAGTCCGGGGGGAAATCTCTGCCGTGCCATTCAACTTACATCCGAACTCATCACGGAGCCGACATTTCCTGATCGCGAAATCGATATTGAACGCGCGGTCATCCTCGACGAAATTGATTCTTATCTCGATTCTCCCCCTGATGCAGCTTATGATGATTTCGAAGACATGATGTTTAAAGATTCGGATCTCGGTCACAATATTCTCGGGACACGCGATTCGGTGGAGCACATAACCGGGGCTGACTGTCGACGGTTTGTCGAGTCTTGGTACACTCCGGGACGCATGGTATGTTTCTATTCCGGCTCTCTCCCGGCTTCGCGCGTATTCGCCTTGATGGAGAAATATTACGGCTCGATCGGACGTAAGGAAACTTTATATCACCCCTCTGTACCGGAGATGCCCCCGGTGTTCGACAGGGTAAAACATATTGACGGAGCACACCAGGCAAATACTGTGTCAGGAACCCGGATCGGTGGATACAATTCCCATGACCGTATTGCCGTAGGACTTTTATGCAATATCCTCGGCGGTCCGGGCATGAATTCCCTGCTGAATGTAGCGCTGCGTGAACGTGCCGGACTGGTGTACTCGGTAGAAGCATCCGTCACCCGATACTCCGACTGCGGGCTGCTCGCACTGAGCTACGGTTGCGACCCGGGCGATATATCCCGATGTCGCCGTATAGTTCGCCGTACGCTGGGATCGGATCTCACGTCAAAACTCACCGAAAGTTTCATATCCCGCGCAAAACGTCAATACATCGGACAGATAACAGTAAACAGCGACAACCGCGAATCCGATCTGTTCAGGGCGGTCCGCAGTGTTGCCCGTACCGGACATCCGGCGACATGTCATGAGATTGCGGAACTTATAGAGGCACTTGATCCACGGGATTTGCGCACAATAGCCGCTGAATTATTCAATCCTGACCATTTTTCGGCTCTTACATTAACGTAACGTTCACTAACGATGAAGATAGGCAATATTGATCTTGGACCACGCCCGGTGATGCTCGCTCCGATGGAGGATGTTACGGATCCTTCATTCCGGCTGATATGCAAAGAACAGGGAGCCGACATGGTATATACCGAGTTTGTATCAGCCGATGCTCTTGTCAGAAGTATCGCCTCAACAACCCGGAAACTTGAGATCAGATCTCAGGAGCGCCCGGTCGCTATTCAGATATACGGTAAAGAAGTCGGTCCTATGGTTGAGGCGGCACAGATAGTTGAAAGCGCTAAGCCGGATCTTATCGACATCAATTTCGGTTGCCCTGTAAAGAAGGTGGCAGAGAAGGGAGCCGGCGCGGGAATGCTTCGTAATATTCCCAAGATGCTGGAAATAACCCGTTCGGTAGTAAATGCGGTTAAAATACCGGTGACAGTGAAGACTCGTCTCGGCTGGGATCATGAATCGCGTATTATTGTTGACCTGGCTGAGCAACTGCAGGACTGTGGTATAGCCGCACTGACCGTACACGGGCGCACACGCTCGCAGATGTACACCGGATCAGCCGATTGGGAAATGATAGCACGTGTGCGCGAGAATCCGCGACTGACCATTCCGCTTATCGGAAACGGGGATATAACGACCCCCGAGCTCGCACGTGAAGCATTCGACAGATACGGTGTGGATGGCGTCATGGTAGGAAGAGCCTCTATCGGGGCTCCGTGGATATTCCGCGACATCCGTAACTGTCTTGATGGATTGAATGGCAGCGAACTTCCTCTCTCAGAAAAATTTTCGTTGCTCCGGCGTCAGATCTCGGAAAGTATCGACCGTATCGATGAGTATCGTGGAATACTTCATATCCGCCGTCATCTTGCCGCCTCTCCCATTTTCAAAGGAATCAGTCATTTCAGAGAAACCCGAATTGCCATGCTGCGTGCTTCGACATATGCCGAACTTTCCGAGATTCTCGACTCTATCGAAAAAATGCTTTCTGCCGATAAAGGCACTATTACATCACAATATTTAACAGCTGAATGATTATGAATAACACTATCCGAAACTTCTTGTCAGCCGCATTAATGCTTTGTTCGGCTGTACTCTCCGCTCAAACAGGGCATTATGCGATTAAATTGCAAGATTTTACAGAACTGAAAGTAACCGATGGGATAAATGTCGACTACGTATGTGCACCCGATTCAGCAGGATACGCAGTATTTGACGCTGTGGAGTCGGTTGCATCCCGCATTATGTTCTCACCATCGGGAAGCAAAATCACTGTGCAGCTTGCGTCGGAGGACGAAATGCATCCTACACCCCCCAATACCCCCATTCCGACAGTGCGCATTTACTCACGCTATCTGTCTTCAGTCGAAAACGACGGGGACTCGCTCGTACGTATTCTTTCCGTGGCTCCAGGTCCTAAATTTAAGGCTAAACTGATGGGAAACGGCAGACTTTCGGTTCGCGATGTCGACTTCAACGAGGTAAATGTGCAGATCACCACCGGCAATGGTACTGTAACCATAACCGGTCGTTGCGACACTGCCGTACTGGGCATGCTCGCCACCGGTAATATTGTTGCCGACTGTCTGGAAGCAGTGAATGTAAAATGCCGACTGACCGGAACCGGAACCATCGGTTGTAATGCGACACGTTCACTTCAGGTACGCGGAGTTGGTACCGGAAAAATCTACTATGTCGGGAAACCGGAGATTTCCAAACGTGCACCCGGTATTACAGTAGCTCCGCTATAACCATTTCCGGCGCACTGCCATGCCCTCGTCAATGCAGACTCGCGTCGCCCGGACGCTTAAGTGGAACATAATCGACCGTGTACTCACTCAGATTCTATACGCTGTAACGGGTATCGTACTCGCAAGAGTACTTACACAAGCTGATTTCGGTCTTGTAGGAGCTATTCTTGTGTTTCAGGCTTTTGCCTCGTTGTTTGTCGACAGTGGCTTTTCATCGGCATTGATTCAGCGCAAGCATCCCACCTCGATTGACTACACCACGGTATTCTGGTTCAATCTCGGCATCGCCTGCATTATCTACATAATTCTGTTCTTTGCAGCCCCCCTGATAGCGCGTTGCTACCAGAACGATTTACGTATCATACCGCTCGCCAGGGTAATGTTTCTGACATTTATCCTCAATGCTTCAGCTATCGTTCAGACCAATCGACTGATGAAGCGGATGCAGGTGAAGATGATTGCCGTAAGCAATAGCATTGGGTTGATAGCCAGCGCAGTAGTGGGTATTTATATGGCTCTCGACGGGTGGGGAGCATGGGCTATAGTATGGCAATCGATCGTTTTAGCGGCAGTTAAGTCAGGCATACTATGGGGTACTTCTTCATGGCGCCCCATGTGGCGCTTCTCGTGGAGTTCGCTCAAATCGTTCTTCAGTGTCGGCTCGGGTGTAATGGTAAGTTCGTTTCTCAACACACTGTTTCAAAATATATACGGTTTTTTCATCGGCTCACGCGCAGGTATGGTCAGCATGGGATATTATTACCAGGCTGACAAATGGAGTAAGATGGGAATATCATCTATTTCGCAGATACTGACATCCTCCTTCCTGCCTGCGCTCTCCATATATCAGGAATCGCCTGAACGCTTTGCGGCGGTTACAGCCCGCATCAACCGTTTCACTGCCTATCTGCTTTTTCCTGCTCTGGGTCTGCTGGCTGCAATGAGCGGTCCGCTGTTTCATGCGCTCTTCGGTTCTAAATGGGATCCGTCGGTAACCCTTTTCCAGCTCCTGCTGTTCCGGGGGATATTCACCGTTCTGCAGTCACTATATTCCAATTATATTCTGGCACTCGGGCGTTCACGAATGCTTGTGAGAGTTGAGGTTCTTCGGGATGGTGCGGCACTGATTGCAATATTACTTACACTACCATATATCGCCCTCACTACTCCGGACGATCTCACTGCCGGACTACGGATTTTTCTTTGGGGACAGGTTATCTCATCCATTCTCACCTGGATTGCTACTCTCGTCTTAGCGGCACGCCTGACATCGCGTAACGTGCGTTCCATGCTGTTTGACCTTCTCCCCTACGCATCGCTGACAGCGGTCTTGCTCATTCCGCTCGCATGGATGTCGACTCTGTCCATTAATCCCTGGTTGATAATAGTAGCGCAGACCATATGTTGCGCCACACTTTATATCGGAGTAAACCGGTTGCTCGGTTCACGTATACAAGCCGATATACTTCAGCATATACTTCACCGTAAGTAACCTCTTACAAAAAACGAGAGGATGTGATGCCACACCCTCCCATATAAACAAGCCTGTTTACTAATGTCAGTCAAGCCTGCCCAATGAAGCGATGGTAGCAAGAGCTACTATCTCGCGTACGGGCGAATCGACATCGATAAAATGCACCGGTTTATTAAGACCCATCTGTATGGGACCGACCGCATCAGCGACACCCATCTCAAGCATCAGGTGGTAAGCGGTATTGGCAGCACTGAGATTGGTGAATATCAAAGTATTCACATCCTTACCCTTAAGATGGCTGAATGGATATGCCGCATCACGTTTCGGACGATCGAGCGCATACTGCACCTGCATCTCGCCGTCAATCACCATGTAAGGATATGTGCTGTGCAGCACTTCTATAGCTTTCGATGCTGACCGGCTCTCTACATCACGTCCCGAACCGAAATTGCTGAATGAAACCATCGCCATGACCGGCTCATGAGCGAAGAATTTGACAGCATTATGTGTCAGACGAGCTATATCACGAAGCGTTTCGGCATCGGGATCGCTATTGATCTGAGTATCGGCAAGGAAGAATGTACCGTAACGGGTTTCAAGAATATGCATAGTGGCAAAGTGATCGAAGCCCGGGCGCATACCTACAACTTCCTTCGCTATCTCTCCGACACTGTTCGAAGCCGAATATGTGCCGCCGATGAATGCGTCGGCATCGCCTGTCTCGACCATCATCATACCGAAATAGTTTCGGTCGTACATTTTCTCAAGGGCATCACGTTCAGTGAGTCCGTCACGCTGATGACGGGATGCAAAACGCTCGGCATAACGCTGTCGGCGGTCTGCCTCGCGGTCATGGCGCAGATTGACTATCTCCATACCGGAAATATCCAGACGTAGACGTTGGGCACGTTTGGCAATCATTTCCTCGTTTCCGAGCAAAACAGGTATCACAACGCCGTCTTTGTAAGCCTGAACAGCGGCCCGAAGCATATTATCGGTATTTGCTTCACCGAACACCACTCTGCCCGGACGCAAACGTACCTTATCGGATATATGGCGCATCATCCTGTTATCGAAACCTTTTATTTCCTGCAATTTCCGGTCATATCCCTTCCAGTCGGCAATCGGGCGCCGAGCGACTCCACTCTCCATTGCGGCACGGGCAACAGCAGGAGCTACTGTTGTGAGCAGACGCGGATCAAGCGGTTTCGGCAATATATAATCCTTACCGAAACGCATGTCATTGGTTTCATATGCCGACTTGACAACCAACGGTACAGGCTGTTTGGCAAGGGCGGCTATTGCATATACGGCACCAAGCTTCATGGCTTCGTTAATTTCCGACGCACCGCAGTCGAGCGCTCCACGGAATATATATGGGAATCCAAGGACATTGTTAATCTGATTGGGGTAATCACTGCGACCTGTAGCAAATATCAGATCATCACGTGTAGCGACCGCTTTATCGTAAGCTATTTCCGGATCGGGATTGGCAAGAGCAAACACTATAGGACGCGGCGCCATGGAAGCGAGCATTTCCGGTGTCACTACATCCCGTACCGAAAGCCCCAGAAATACATCTGCTCCGACCATTGCTTCAGCAAGTGTTTGAACCTGGCGGTCAGTGGCAAATTCGGCTTTCTGCGGACTGAGATTCTCACGCCATACTCCTATAACACCTTTGCTGTCGCACATAATGACATTCTCCTTCCGGATTCCCAATGCGACATAGAGTCGTGTACACGAAACAGCTGCAGCACCGGCGCCATTCACCACCAGACGCACATCCTCAATCTTTTTACCTTGTAATTCAAGCGCGTTCAGCAGTCCGGCAGCCGATATGATTGCTGTTCCGTGCTGATCGTCGTGCATTACAGGAATATCACATTCTTCCCGGAGCCGTTGTTCTATTTCGAAACATTCGGGAGCTTTTATATCCTCAAGATTAATACCTCCGAAAGTAGGTGAGATCGCTTTGACAATGGAGATAAACTTATCCGGATCTTTTTCGTTGACTTCTATATCAAAACAGTCCAGACCGGCAAATATTTTGAAAAGCAAAGCCTTACCCTCCATAACCGGCTTGCCGGCAAGAGGTCCTATGTCACCGAGTCCCAGTACGGCAGTACCGTTGGATATTACAGCTACCAGATTTCCTTTGTCGGTATAGTCATAAACTGTCCGGGGGTCTGATTCTATTCGCTTGCACGGATAGGCAACACCGGGCGAATATGCAAGCGCTAAATCGTGCTGAGTGGAATATGGTTTGGTCGGCACGACTTCTATCTTGCCGGGACGCGGATAACGATGATAGTCCAGCGCCGCTTCTTCAGTAACAGAATTATTTGATGACATAGATGTAATTTTGGCTATAAAAATATAACGGCTAAATAGTTCATTACATCCATTAAAGAGTAATGCATTTAAGCATATTTAACTTATATATTCCGAGAGTGCTTCGCGGATGCGGTTGAGACCTTCGTTCAGACGGCTTCTCGGACATGCGATATTTATGCGGATGAAACCCTCTCCGGCTGCGCCATAGATCGTCCCGGCATTAATCCATACTCTTCCTCTGTCATATAAAAGTTTCTCAAGGGCTTCCGAACTCATACGTAGACTGCGACAATCAACCCATACAAGATATGTTCCTTCAAGCGGAGTGACTTTCAGATCCGGTAAGTTATCGGCAAAATACTTACATAGTGTGAGGTAGTTCTCCCACAGATATTCTTTAAGCTGTTCAAGCCATGGTCCGCCATGTCGGTAAGCAGCAATAAGACCTGTAACTCCGAAAGGATTCACATCGCACACTTCGTTGATATTTATAGCACGATCGATACGCCGACGAAGTGAATCCTCGGCACACACAATATTGGCGATCTGGAGTCCGGCTGTATTGAACGCTTTGCTTGGTGAGATACATGTCACAGATCGCCGGAGAAATTCTTCACCGAGAGAGGCGAACGGAGTATAACGATAAGGTTTGAATACGAGTTCGCAATGTATTTCATCGCTGATAACCGTTACCCCGGAACGGAAACAAATTTCTCCCACGCGGCGCAACTCATCGGCACTCCACACACGCCCTGCCGGATTGTGAGGATTACACAGCAGCATCACCGTGACATTAGGATCGGCTACGGCAGCTTCCAGACCTTCGAAATCCATGGCAAACGAACCGTCGCTGCGCTGAATCAGCGGATTTTCCACGATACGGCATCCGTTGTTACGTATCGAAGAGAAGAAACAGTTGTAGACCGGCGTCTGCACAACCACACCTTCTCCGGGAAGGGTCAGCGCTTTGATTATTGCAGAGATTGCGGGAACGACGCCACTGGTATAGATCATCCATTCACGCTTTATTTCAAGACCGTGACGCGTAACCCACCAGTCGATCGTTGCATCATAAAATTCGTCAGCTACGAAAGTATAACCGAATACACCGTGCTCAACGCGGTGCATCAAAGCGTCGGTTATACATGGAGCCGTGCGGAAATCCATGTCAGCGACCCACATAGGCAGTATGTCGCTATCGGGAGTATCATCCCACTTGTATGAATTTGTGTTACGCCGTTCTACGGGCGTATCGAAGTCGTAAGTCATAGCCTATCTGTTGAGTTTATCAATTTTATTGAGCCACCGTGGTGAATGCAGCCTCCACAAAAACAACGCTCCCCGGCAACATAGTTCCACATACATTGCAATCCATACACCATGCAATCCGTAAACCGGTGCAAGCAAGGCAGCAAGTGAAATACGAATCACCCACATACATCCGAGATTCATGACAGCCGGAAGCACTGTATCGCCCGCACCTACAAATACACCGTAGGCAACGATTGATGCAGCAAACATCGGTTCCGCCCAAGCTTCAGTACGAAGCGCCACAACGCCCAGGCTCACGATTTCCGGATCGGGTGTCATTATACCTATCATCAGCGGAGCTGCCATATACATAACCACCCCAAGAACTGTCATCACCGCCATTCCCATAAATACGCAAGTATAAGCCATCTGGCGCGCGAGCACTTTCCTCCCGGCACCCAGACTCTGCCCGACCAATGTAGTGGCGGCGTCAGAAATACCGTAGCCCGGCATGTAACAGATACTTTCGGCAGTAACAGCAAATGCATTTGCTGCTATGGAACACATGCCTAACGGAGCGACAATCACCGTTATCATAACTTGTGCGCCACTCGTCAGGAACCGTTCTATTCCCATGGGCATACCTATTTTGAAGGCACGCAGCATACAGTCTTTTTTCAGGCGGAACGAGCCCCGGTAATGTACCAGACTGAGATCGGGTGAGCGCCACAGCAGATACCACAACATGATGACTACCGTTACCGCCTCAGCCGTCATGGATCCTAAGGCAGCCCCCGCAACTCCGAGACCGGCACCGGGCATAGTGAAGTGCAACCCGGCGACATGGATATCACGTGTCGGAAATATGAGCAGAAAGTTGAATATGACATCCAATACACACACCAACACCCCCATCACTCCCGGAAATACCATGTTGCCCGAGCATCTCAGCATTCCGCTGGCAAGAAAGCTATACTGTATCATAGGCATAGCCATCATGAAAATCGCAAAATATTCAGTTGCGGCGCCGCATATAGCTTCATCACCCCCAAGCCAATGAGGCAAAGGAGAACTGATGGCGAGTCCTATGGCAGTCAGAATAAGACTGTAAAGCATTGTTGCCACAAGCGATTGCCGGAATACCGAACGAGCGCTTTCGGCATCACCGGCTCCAAGCCTATGAGCAACCTGTACCGAGAATCCGACCGAAGCTGCCGAACACAAGCCGAAAAAAATCCATGTTGAGGTAGTGACCAGACCGATCGAGGCTGCCGCCTGCGCACCGAGTCTGCCGACCATCGAAGCATCGATATACTGCATTATTATAGCTGATACCTGAGCCATAATTGCAGGAATACTCAATGACACGGCAAGCCGTAGCTGACGCATACGGCTCACCGGCTTATCACTTCTTACAACCTCGGCAAGAGCATTTTTTTCCTGTTTTAGGAAACCCATCCCTATCTTATTGACGGGTTGTTATCACGCAGTCGGCAGGCTGTTTGATGTTTTCATCAAGAATTATTTCGCCAACCGAGTCTGCTGTAATAGATCCGCTGCGGGGATTTTTTATGCTGGTTACATGACCACGTATCGTGGCATTTACCGACGAATACTCAAAAGCCAGATCTGCATCGGCAGCCATTGTACAGTCTTCGAGTACCAGATTCTCGGCATAACACAATGGTTGTGTACCGGCAATCTGGCAACGTACCAGACGTAAATTTTTCGAGTGCCATCCCAGATATTCGCCATCGATTTCCGAATCATATACCGTTACATTCTCCGTACCCCAAAATGCATCTTTAGTATCAAGTTTGGCATTACGGATCACTACATTACGGCAGTACTGGAACGAATAATTACCTTGCTGACGATAATCGGCTATATCAATATCGCTGCTGTGCATAAACAGGTAATCAGCTTTTTCTACCTCAACATCACGTATTTTCACGTTTTTACAATGCCATAATGTTTCCTGGGCATCCGGTATACGTACTCGTGTGAGCGATATATCTTCCATCTCACGGAACATTTTTGGAGCCTCCACAAGTGTGTCGGTCATTGTCAGACCGCGTGAATACCATAGAGCGGCTCTTGCACCTTCCCGGAACAGACAGTCACGTATAACAAATTTATCTACATGCCAGAACGGATATTTACCTTCAAAGGTACATCCGACCGCTTCAATATTACTACATTCTTTAATAGCCGACTCACCGGCATGTATAGTTACATTTTCAAGCTTTAAGTCATGAGAGCCGAACAACGGGCGTTCTCCACCGAATTCTTTATCCTTGATAACTTCCATATTGTAATCTGTTTTTCAATTGCAAATATACTCATTATCCAGCAATATCGTGCACGGAATACCAACACTTGTAAAATGAAAGAATCCGCCTGTGACACATATCACTTGCGGATTCTTTTTTGGTGTCCGAGATGAGATTCGAACTCACACAACCCAACGGTCACTACCCCCTCAAAGTAGCGTGTCTACCAATTCCACCACCCGGACATTCTGGAGCGAAAAACGGGACTCGAACCCGCGACCCCGACCTTGGCAAGGTCGTGCTCTACCAACTGAGCTATTTTCGCATTGGTTGTTTTGGTTTTGCGGTGCAAAGTTATGCACTTTTTCCGAAACCACCAAATATTTTCACCGTTTTTTCAAAAAGTTCCACCGGGTGAATTTTCCAATAAGAAGTGCCACGGAGCTTCTCCTCACTCCTCCTCATGAAGTCAGGGGAACATATGTCCTGCTTTGGACTGCATTTTTATCCGAATACCGTCACCAATCACAAAAGAAACTCAAGGAGTTTGAGGCTTGGAAACAAGGAGAAGGCATTGACATCAAGACTCCCGACGAGCTCATTGCTATGATTCAGGAGTCTATTAAAAAAGCAAGAGGCTAACCTTAACAGCCGCCTCCGTAACTCCTTCAACTGCGTGGTTGATGAGCTGATTTTATAGTGCATAGTTATAAATTTTACGTGAATCCAACAAATTTATCTCAGGATTTGTTTCATAATAATTTCAAATCCGATCGTCCATAGCCCGCAGTAATAGTGAGCTATTCCGTACTGTTTAGATGTCATTTCGGTGTCATAGATGCTTGTAGTATGGCATGAACAGCCCGACAAAAAGGATAATTGTGCGGTGATAAAGCGGTAATTCGTGTGGTTGTCACGGAGAATTACTGTAAGAAAATCCATGTTTTTTTGTCAGTTTTAGGTTGCAACAGAGTTAAATTCTCCCTACTATCACAGCTTGCTGACGCAAAAAATCCGTGATTTTTGCGGTAAATTCCACGGTAGAGTCCAAAACCGGTTTCTGCTAACTAAAAAATTAGTTATTAAAATATTTTAACAAATGAATTTTGCCCACTAAAAATTTAGTGATTATCTTTGCACTAAATATTTAGTGATATGGAGAATTCTAATAATCTTACTCATCATAAAATTTCCGACATGATTACAAAACTCAAAAGAATTGCGGCTACATGTGTTCTGGCACTTGCCGCCTGCGGAATTATGTGCGCCTCCACACGCCCGTCCGAAACAACTCCTGATCAAACGCAGCCTGATCAAAGCACAGACTCCTGGGTAACCCTAGTCGTAAGCAACAACCTTGCGGAAGTCACTGCCGATGGTAAATGGATACCTGCTAAAGATCTAGCATCCTCAGGAGAACCTGACGAAGCCTATGACGGATTCACCCTTCCGAACATCAACGGGACCTACATTCTAAAAAAGAGTGTGCTCGACAAATTCATTAAACCGGACGCCATGATTTGCGATCAGCAATTCAACGATATATCCTTCGAAGAGTATCAGAAGCTGCCTTTAGAGAAGATAATATGCGCTGGCGTCATGACTGCAACTATTGACGGTGTTCAAAAATCAGTAGTAAGACTTGTGCTTAACAATGAAGGGTATAAGAAAAATCCATGCAACGATGTAGTGGCAGTGATCGAGGTTGTGGCAGGTCTACCGCAGATGCCATCCAAGAAATAACCCTTTTTTCCAAAGTGAGAATATCAAGAGTTCCGGCACCCGGAACTCTTTTTCTTATTAGCCACCCGAATAAAACAACTCCGCAAGTGAAAAATATATCACTTACGGAGTTATTTTGGTGTCCGAGATGAGATTCGAACTCACACAGCCCAACGGCCACTACCCCCTCAAA
>CAZKSF010000044.1:0-21970 GCA_964555405.1 uncultured Bacteroides sp. | reverse complement strand
CGAACTGTGCAATAGTTCGTTATACTATTTTTTTGCCGATTCTATCAAACTTGCGGATTAATTTTTTTTGAATAAAAATTTGTTCAGTATTGCTAATATTTATAATTTTGCCACGTGTTTTTCATGGTATTAGATTTAAGGTTAACGAAGATTGGTTGTCGGGACGACAATCAATTTTTTTATCTCATTATTTCATCAATTGATTCCCATAATTTTAGTTTCCGGAATTGCCAATTTATTTTCGTAAAGTTGAATGACATACCGGTGTCTCAAGTGTAAAAAATCAATAAACGGTATAATTACGTGATGTTTTTGAGTAATTTTGCATCCGAAATTGTCATAAAAACACTTTTCAATATTATATACAGTTTTTCATGAAAAAATTTTACTCAATTTCAGTCCTCGCACTTTCGGCTCTCAGTGTTGGCGCACAGCTTCCCGGTGAACTTTCGTGGAGTGACTATGACGGTATTTCTTTCGCAGCCAACTGGGAGAATACAGCAGAAGTCGACTTATCAGTTTTTTCAAACAGTGGAAAGGAAGGAAATCAATCCGTTACTTTTGCCGACATTATCAAAAACGGTAAAATCAACATGTTCGCCGCTGCTTCACTTGAGCCCATGTTCACACTTTCATTTAAAGAAGGTCTTCAGGCGGTTGGAGAAGTGGACGGAACGAACGCCGTAGTGATGAGTTCAACCGACGACGCCATTACTATCATGGTACCCAATGGGTTCTTGCGTAGTCTTGTTGTCAAAGGCAAAGTAATAGGCGCGGACAATACTTCAGACTACGATGTAAGTCCATATCTAAAACTTACAGCACTTGAGTATAACGGTTCGTCAACCGGCTTTGAATTCAGCACTTATGCCTATCAGCTCAATGACACCTATAACGGCGAATGCAACTATTACGAGAAATTGCTTGGATATTACTTCAAAACACTGAGCGGTGTTAAACTGTCATTTGTCAAGGCTGATCACATGGTTGGCGATCTCGCGATAACCTCCATAGAATGTACTTATGAGGGACGCGATTACCTTATTGAGAAACAAGCTGTCAACGGATCATCATATGTAGTCGATGGTTGCGACCCGGAACTTCCATATTTTTACTATTTAACCTCAAAAGACGGTAATACGGTAACTCCGATAATGACTGTAGACGGATTTATTCCACCGTCAACCCTTGAAGCAAAGCAAACTTCACCAACATCGTTTACAGCTTCTTGGTCAAAAGCCTATAAGGCTGACGAAGTAGTTGTCGCCAATTATGAGGTCAAAAGTTATCCCGATGGTGGAACCGCATACGTGTATTACGACAATTTTGATAAGGCTGATGAAGGCACGCTTGAATTGCCTCAGATGGTTTCATCTCTTGACCCTTACACCGAAGCTTCCGGTTGGGAAACATATCCTTACGCAGGACGTATAGCTGAAGGAATGATCGGTACATTCAAAAGCTTCCGCTCATATCCGGTTCAGGGAGGTTATCTCTACTCCCCTGCTCTTGATCTTACTGGGAATGACGGCAAGTATACCATATCGACACGACTTTACGGCACCCCCGGCGACGTCATCACTGTTTACCGAGCCGAATCCTATGAGAATTACAATATTATTGGTCACAAGCTGACTGTTGGCGAAGACGGCTGGGTTGAAGATGAATGGGAAATGACTGACGGTCAGTTTGCAGCTAATGGCGAGCCGGTTCAGTCGATCCGTTTTGAATCTGCAAGTCTTGAGACGTTCCTTCTTGACTACCTTTATGTATCCCAGGAAGTACCCGCCGGACATTCTCAGTACATTCCTTGCGGCGCTCCCGTCACTGTCGATGCAAGTGAAAACGAAACTGAATTCTTCGGACTCAACGAAGGCGGAGAATATGCTTTCCGTGTTAAGTCGGTCGGTGTCGATCTTCTTGGTGTGGAACGTAACAGTGAGTGGTCGGACTACATCCACATTTCATTAGTGACTACCGGTATAGAAAACATCACTGACAGTATCAATACTTCTGATTTTGATCCGGAAGCAGCGGCAATCTATTTCACTCCCGATGGAAAGATTGTTGACGCTCAAACACGTGGTCTCATAATCGTACGTCAAGGCGATAAGACCTTCAAACTTATACGATAGTTTTTATATTATAATCAAACGCCTCCGCTTCTGTCGGACTATCAGAAGCGAGGGCGTTATGTTTTCATACAAATGTCTGCGGCAGGTACCCGTCTTATGTCCCGACGGAATACCTGCCGCAAAAGCTATTTGAAAACGTTATGGACGCAACTTCTTTTTTGAAAGTATTTCAGAAATACTACCGGTTGCGGTCATTTTGGGGTGCTGAGGTTTGTTGAGAGTAAGACTGGAGGTCTTGTTTACATTATTTATAACATAATCACTAAGCTCCTGAAGAGATACATTCCCTTTGCTTTCCTGAAGTTTCTTTAAAAGGAAATATGTAAACAAACCGTGATTCTTTTCTCTGTACGGGAGTGCTGTTTCTTTACCTTCAGCAGCACTCAGCACAAACATACTGCCTTCGGGTGAATCCTGTTTCGGGGCAATAACCACACCGCGAACCTCTGCAAGCATACCATCACCGCGGTTAGCTCCACTGAAGCAAGCATCCAAAAATACCATCACATTCTTTGCTCCCATCTCACTGAGTTCTTTATAGAATTGTTTGAGAGGATATGCCGTTGCCATAACCAAAGGATCGGCATCAACCGGCATCATATACGCATCGGCAGTGTGTTCATCCGGTACACCATGACCGGAATAATACACAATCACATCCACATCTTCGCCTAATGCCTTCACTGAATTACGCAGCTGGTTCATTGCTGATAAAGTCTGACCATATGTAGCATTACTGAAACTCAAGATTTGATTTTCCGGTACGCCAAGAGTCTCCTTACAATATTGTGCAAAAACCTCACCATCGTGTCCGGCACATGTGACATCGA
This sequence comes from uncultured Bacteroides sp., assembly GCA_964555405.1. Taxonomy (GTDB): domain Bacteria; phylum Bacteroidota; class Bacteroidia; order Bacteroidales; family Muribaculaceae; genus Paramuribaculum. The sequence continues at coordinate 19,005 of CAZKSF010000044.1, read as the reverse complement.
CTACCTTATTGTAATTTTCATTGGCTATGATGAGTACTATAGTCTTGTCATTTACGATATCTGTCCGGGGAATATTTTTATCAACATCGCTTTTGACTGTAGCGACATATCTTGTACCCTGAGTGGTTGAAGAACCGGAAGTTTTTTCCTGTACCGGATTATCAAACAATTCGGCAACATCAATTTGAACAACCTTGTCCCTTTCATACTGACCACGGTTAGAAGCACTATATGAATATTCCAGTCCGGTAGGAGTAACAAAAGTAACCGATTCGATAGCAATATTATCGTGTTTGATAAAGAATCTGGGATTTTTAATCTTCACCTCTCCCCAATTATTCTTGAACATTTCTGCTTCATGATTGGCAAGCGGTACATTCACAACCACAGTACCGAAGTCGGAACTGATTGCGTAGGTTTCATTATCCACATCATATGGCTGAAGTTTGAGTTCTGATATTGCGAGTTGGTTTGCATAGGTTTTCAAGTACTGCTCGGCAATGATTTCACTCAACCGCTCCTGTTCTTTCCGGACATTCTCCCTTGACACACGCGCCTCATAATCCGCCTGCTTTTCAAATTCACCTCTCTTAAGCCAGTCTTTCAGATGATCGCGCACATATGCTACAGCATACTCCTGATATGACGGGATATTTCGTGGTGATGCACCATCAGCTGACTGAGTACCATTTCCAATAATTGCCGGCATAGTATTCATTGAAGTGGCAGGCTGACCGAGAGCGGCAAGCTGGACATTAAGACTTTCAACCTTCGATTTATTACCCAAACAAGCATAAGATGTAGAAAGTGCTTTAAGATACCTTATATTACCGGGATCATTTGCCACAAGATCTTCGTAAGTTTCTGCCGCGCATGAGAAATAAGCGTTACTTTGCCTACGCTGCTTAGATACTTCTTTTTCATCAAGTTCCGAAAGAGACTTATTATAGTATCCTGCACCCAGATTATAATAGGTGCGGGCAACACATTCGTTTACATTCAGACTGTTCGGATGTTGTTCCTGGAGCTTTAGATATATATCGAGCGCACCTCTATAATTACGCTGATCCTCGAAAACAGATGCCTGCAGATTAAGCAACTTTTCATCATCAGGTTTAATTTCAAGTGCCCTCTCCACGAGTGGTCCCAGAAGATCACGCCGACCTCCGTCTATACAAAGTTGCAGAGCATAAGTAAGTAATTTGAAATTCGCCGGATATTCATTAGAAGCTTTTACAATCGCCTCGGTTGCCGAAAATTGTTTTTTATTAAGAATGGACTGAGCATAAAACAAGCTGACCTGTTCTCTTTGCTTAGTCTCGCCTGTGGTCAGATATTCTTCAAAATATTTAATAGCTCCATCGACATCACCCGAGTTATAAGTGCCTGAAGCCGCACAATAAACCAATGCCGGATACAGTTCCGGGTCGCGACGGAAATCAACTCCAGACATCTGCGGTAAGAGCTGTGTATCGACGTAAGCTTTAGCAAACGTCGACATTTCAGCAGAGTTATTATTCCCTGAATAATAAAAAGCACCGCGGGCAAGTAATTTATTCAAATCAATAAGTGTACCCTTACATTGGTCAACTATCGAGTCGGAATCCGTTGTACCGATCAAAGCATAAGCTTCATTGAACGCCTTAAGAACGGCAGGATAGAACTCAGCATCCTCAGCTCCATCAAACTGAAGATCTTTTACTTTTTTGTATAGTTCAGCAACGCTTTCAGAAGTAGGACCCTCCGGAATGTCAATCTCTGCAACTGAATCCTGTTGGAATGTCTCACCTTTTGAACTTTCTGAAAATATTACCCCCGTCAGAAACATCAACAATGTAGCGGAAGCCAGCCGGAAGGGTATCATTTTATTTAAAATACTTACAAGAAACATATTGTATTGAAAACATTAAAAGAGGATGTGTCAAGTATCACTGAACCCAGATAATGATACACCCTCTCGATTACTTTAGATTATAAGAGGAAACGATTTCAAATTTACTCTATAATTATTAAGTTTAAAACGCATCTACGAAAACGAAACTTGCCGCTATACGTCTGAATTCGCTACCTTTATCCTCAGAAACATCAACGCGTATGGTGTAATCGGTATTCATACGGTCGAGATTCTCAACATTTGTCTGAAGGAAATTTTTCACTGCCTGCGCGCGTAAAAAAGCGAGTTGCTGATTTTCCCGCACGCCTCCTGCCTTAGTCACTGTAATAGCCGTCATATTCCCGTTTTCATATACAGGTTCATCAACGAAATCTCCGAACGAACCATCGTAAGGAATAATACGACGTATAGGGGTTGCGTCCGCCGTACCAGAAATAGTAATTTTCAACTTCTTACCTTCTTTTATATATTGGGCAAAATCACCTTCAAAAGCTTCTTTCACTATTTTCAACATCGAACTTGCCGCTCCGGATTCATCGATAAAATATTTGCCGGGAGGGAAATCTTCGACTGCTGAAAATTCAGGATCAACCGTATAGGTTATATTCACTTCATAGTTAAGAATCTTCTCACCATTAGCGTCATAATCCGGAACCACTTTCGAATCGACTGCGATATCAGTGTGGTTGGAGATCATGTGAGTGTTACGTGCCTCTTCAACAATTTTTTCACGAAGTTCCTGAAGCTTCATCTCCTCCATTTGTTGTTGCTGAAGAATTTCAAGCGACACTATATTAGCATCAGAATTCATGAAATCCATCGCTACACGTGAATGATTGTTATACTCGTAGGTTTTACCGTCTGATTTGTTAAAGACCTTGGCATACACTATCTCAAATGTATCGTCATTGAGCAAACCATACTGAACGTCCGTGAGGATCAGATCACCGGCATCATGAAAAGATGTCACATCCGATTCAGGAACCGGAAGATAGATCGTCGGCATAGTGGAAAAATCAATTGCAAGAACCTGGTTAGTACGATCATAATTTCCAAGACTCATCGTAGCACCCGCAAGGAGGTCACCGGCTAATTGCGTTGATATTTCATCCTCAAACAGGCGGCGCTGACGGGCACGGGATTCATCGCTCATACGTTCACGATATGCTTCCATACTTTCACCCGGCATCATCTTTTCCCATTCCGCCATTCTTTCGTCAACAGCATCCGAAACCAGTTTGTGGAAATGTGGTTCAAGATTAATCAATCTTCGGGCATGAACACAGGCATTACCTGTGAACACCAGCATGGAATTATCATCAGTATCTTTAATGACAACCACGTCATTTACACCTCCAAGTTCCACCGGCATGGTGTTACGGTCAGCCGGACGGACAAGATTGATTATCTCAAGTGTGCTCGGTGAGGTAGCTACAACGATATATTTACCGTCAGAGTTAAAAGCACAGGCAATTCCTGAACCAAGATCCTCAATAGTATTTTTGATATTGAACGAACGTGTATCATAAACGGTTAAAATGCCGTCCTCTGTCAATACCGCAAATTCGCTGCTATCATCCGAAAAAACCATATCTGTCACCTTCACACCGAAGTTCCAGTCACGACGGATCGTTTTTTTCTCAAAATTATAAACGGCAACCCGGTCGCCTGCCGATAGGGCTAGATAATATGAATTACCGCTGATTATCATATTATCAGGAGTAAATTCAAGATTCATTGTGTCTATCAATTTCATTTGCCGGGGTTCAAAAACGAATAATCCGTTTTTTGTAGCAACCAACAATTGTCGTGCGTCAGGTGTATATACCATGCACGAAGGTTCACCATACTTCTTAGCATCAAAATCTGAAACTTTGCTGTTTGAAGCCATTGCCGAATAGAAACCTGCAGCTGTCCGCCCCTTTTTATCACGCTCAATTATACCAAAATTTACTCCCGTAGGAATAAAATTGACTGAGACAAGTTCCTTGTTTGACGAGAAAAGTTCATCACCGCGTAACGTCAATACATGATTAGCGGTCGTTGGAAAAACTACCGGAGCACATGTCGCAAGATGTGTAGGCATATGTTTGATTTTAAACATATACTCAGTCTTACTTTTACGCTGTGTCCCGTTTTTTTGCTCTTGGGGAAGATCCTTGGCATGTAGCGATAAACCTAAAAATACCGGTAAAACCAGCAGCCCGTTTACAATATCTGAAAATTTCATATATTAAATTTGTATATTATTCTTACAAAGGCATTTAAGTTCTAATTTACTGAAGAGATGAAGAATTCAATTATGTGTCATTGTGTCATAATATTTTTCAAAATTACATATTATAAGTAATTAAATCTCAATTACGCGTGTTAACAATACTTAATCGTATATTACACCCAGACATATTTGACAGGATAATTTTACTTACAACAATTATTAAAGAATAAAATGAAACCAATACAAGGATTTTTCAAAAAATCTTATATCAATTTTGCCATTTAAGATTAATGTTGTAACTTTGCGGATAAAATAATGGACAGTTATGACAGTCATCACTTCATATTACCGATATTACTCTTTTTATTTTTTTAAAAGAGTGGTATCGGCGCGGTTTGACTGATTTGAAATTCTAATAAAACTTTTTGATGTCCCGCACCGTTTACATGTGCGGGACATCATTTTAATATGCTTAATAACAATGTCAGAGAATGATTCAAATGACTCAGAACTTAGAATAGCAATCCAGGGAGTAGCCGGGTGCTTTCATGAGGCGGCAGCTCAAGAATATTTTGCTTCTACCGGGCGAAAGATTAAGACAATCGGATTTGACTCCTTTCCGGAATTGTTTGAGGCTCTAAATTATGATGCATCTCTTCTTGGGATTGTCGCTATCGAGAATACCATAGCAGGTAGCTTGCTTGGTAACCATGAACTGCTACGTACAAGCCACGCCAGAATTATTGGAGAATATAAGAAACGTATATCCCATGTACTATGTGCTCTCCCCGGATCCGACATTAGTTCCATAACTGAAGTCAATTCTCATCCGATAGCATTGATGCAATGCGAACAATGGCTGCGATCGCACCCTAATATGAAAATCGTGGAAAAAACTGATACCGCAGGAAGCGCTAAAGAAATTGCAGAAAAGAACCTTACAGGACACGCTGCTGTCTGTGGTGATTATGCCGCACGGCTATATGGGTTGGATATACTTGCAGAAAGCATCGAAACAAATAAGCGTAATTTCACACGCTTTTTAATAATAGCGGATCCAAGTCTGGATGAAGATTTTATTCCTCAGAACAATGAGATTGACAAAGCATCACTGATGTTCACCCTTCCCCATTCGACCGGTTCGCTTTCGAAGGTTCTGACCATACTTTCTTTTTATGATATAAATCTCTCGAAAATTCAATCTACTCCCATTATTGGTCGAGAGTGGGAGTATAGATTCTATGTTGATCTTACTTTCGATAATATAATCCGTTACCATCAAGCAATTGAAGCGATCCGTCCCCTGCTCAACGACTTAAAGATTCTTGGTGAATATTGTTCAACCCCATTAAAAAAATTGAGATAATGACAAAATCTATAACTCCTTCACATCGTATTGAAACGGTAGGAGAATACTATTTTTCACGGAAACTTAAAGAGATAGCCCGACTAAATGCCAGTGGTGCGGATATTGTATCCCTCGGAATTGGAGGACCGGATCTTCCCCCTCCTCCTGAAGCTGTCAAAGCTGCTGTCGTGACACTTGAAAATCCACATTCTCATGGATATCAGATGACGGTGGGACTCCCTGAATTAAGGAAAGCTTATGCTGACTGGTATGCCCGGTGGTATGGCGTGAATGATCTTAATTCCGACACACAGATTCTACCGTTGATAGGTTCAAAGGAAGGGGTTCTGAACATTGCACTTGCTTTTGTCAATCCCGGTGATATGGTTCTCGTTCCCAATCCGGGGTATCCCACGTATACGTCCGCCTCACGGCTTGCGGGGGCAATTCCGCTATACTATGACCTTTCAGAATCAAACGGATGGCTTCCCGACTTTGATGCTCTTAAGAAGCTGCCGCTCGACCGGGTAAAACTAATGTGGGTAAACTATCCGCACATGCCTACAGGTACACCGGCATCCAAAGAACTTTTCGAAAAACTTGTTGACTTCGGAAAATCCAACGGTATTCTTATTGTTAACGATAATCCCTACAGCTTTATCAGGAATCAGTGTCCTTTAAGTATCATGCAAATAGAAGGAGCCGCTGAAACTGCCCTTGAAATGAATTCTCTCAGCAAATGCCTTAATATGCCTGGCTGGAGACTCGGAATGGTTGTTGGAAACGAAAAATTCATATCATGGATTCTGAGAGTTAAAAGTAATATTGACTCCGGGCAACCCAAGGCAATGATGGCAGGTGCGATCGAAGCTCTGAAAGCGCCGGCAACCTGGTACGAAAATCTAAATTCCGTATATAACCGACGTTCGGCAATTGCAAAAAAGATAATGGATCAACTTGGCTGCAGTTATTCAGAGGATCAACAAGGATTGTTCCTGTGGGGTAAAATACCGGAAAATGCAGCTGATTCGGAAGCATTCTCCGACATGATACTTGACAAGGCGCATGTCTTTATTACTCCGGGATTTATATTCGGTTCAAATGGTGACCGCTATATCCGTATCTCTTTATGTGAACCGGAAGAGATTCTCAATGAAGCTTATCAAAGAATTAAAAACTTAGAAACTTATGAATCTATTTGAAGATACTCAACTCTCAAACCGGCCTGTCATCATCGCCGGTCCTTGTAGTGCGGAAAGTGAGCAGCAAATGCTTGAGACAGCACGCCAACTTGCCGCAGACGGTATTCGAATATTTCGCGCCGGAGTCTGGAAACCTCGCACTAAACCGGGCGGATTCGAAGGTATCGGATCGCCGGCTTTGGAATGGCTCGCTAAAGTAAAGGCTGAAACAAACATGCTGACCGCAACTGAAGTTGCAAACGACAGGCATGTGCGTGAGGCTGTCGACTCGGGAATCGATGTAATCTGGATCGGTGCCCGTACATCTGCCAATCCTTTTGCTGTCCAGGAAATAGCTGACGCCCTTGCCTCATATCCACAGGAGCGCCGCGACAGTCTTGTGGTTCTTGTAAAAAATCCGGTAAATCCTGATCTGGAGCTGTGGATAGGTGCAATGGAACGGATAATGCGGGCAGGTATTAAGCGTATAGGCGCCATACACCGCGGTTTCAGTTCTTACGGGAAGCATATTTACCGAAATCCTCCGAAATGGCGTATTCCCATAGAGTTACATCGACGGATGCCTGACCTTCCGATATTCTGTGATCCAAGCCATATAGGTGGGCGTAGAGAATTGATTGCGCCGATTTCACAACAGGCTCTGGATATGAATTTCGATGGTCTGATAATTGAGTCGCACTGCAATCCTGACTGTGCACTCAGTGACAAAGACCAACAGATAACACCCGAAGTACTTAACTTTATCCTGCAATCACTTGTCATCCGCGACAGTACTTCGACCACTGAGAGTCTCGGTATGCTCCGCCAGCAGATTGACAGACTTGATGATGAACTGCTCGAAATACTTGCTAAACGAATGCGGGTTGCCCGTGACATCGGATCATATAAAAAAGAGCATGGAATGCCTGTTGTCCAGCCCGGACGATACAATACCCTTATGCAACGCCGGGTGAAAGATGGTGAAGAGCTCGGACTGTCGGAGGAATTCCTGAGCAATATCCTTTCGGCTGTACACGAAGAGTCGGTACGGCAACAGATCGAGATAGTCGGAAACACTGAAAACGATATCGACGCATGAAAATACTGATTCTCGGAGCCGGGAAAATGGGTTCATTTTTCTGCGACTTGCTCTCGTTTGAGCATGATGTGGCTATATACGATCATAACCCTGAACGGTTACGATTTACATACAATTGCCGACGGTTTGCTTCTCTCGACGAAGTGGATGAATTCGATCCGGATATGGTTATAAACGCAGCTACGGTAAAATATACTTTAGATGCGTTCCGTCAGGTAATGCCTCATATTCGTCAGGATGCTATCTTATCGGATATTGCATCCGTGAAGACAGGCTTGCCTGAATTTTATAGTTCATGCGGTCATCCGTATGTTTCGACACACCCTATGTTTGGTCCGACATTTGCCTCGCTGTCCAATCTTGCCGATGAAAATGCCATTATCATCAGCGAAGGTGACCCGGAAGGTATCGTTTTTTTTGAGAAATTATATTCCAAACTCGGGTTGCACATTGAATATTATACATTCCGGGGGCATGATGAGACCGTAGCTTATTCACTGTCAATTCCTTTTGCTTCGTCACTTGTTTTTGGATCAGCGATGAAAGTCCAGCCCGCCCCCGGCACTACATTCAAAAGGCATATGGCTATTGCCAAGGGGCTGATGAGCGAGGACGACTATCTGCTCTCTGAAATTCTGTTCAATCCTGAAAGCATCGCACAGATCGACCGAATCCGCGGTTCTCTGGACTATCTTCGTGATATAATTGCACGTCGTGACTCCGCTGCGATGACTGAATATCTTGCCAAGGTGCGTCAAAATATCGGAGAAACCAAACATTGAATCTTAACCCTTCCGGGCATGAAACAACTGCCATGAGTTGACAATATTATGCCATGCTACGTAGGCAGCAGGAGCGACAGAAGCCAATGGATAGAGATAACTCAGAGCAATCCATATTGCAAGAACTGTGTTTTTCTGTCCGAGGCTCTGTGCGCCTGAAACAGCATCACCGAAATGACGACCTATTATCCTCCCTATCCTGAACTGTAGCAGACACACTATAAGTGCACCCCCTGCAAGAAGCAGCATCTGCGGTATCATTGAGACCGGCTCCGAAATCATAAAACTAACCGCATTCCCCACAACTATAATCAACGCGAAAGCCCATATATAAAATGACAGTCCCTGCCGCGTAGCAATAGCCTTATGCACTTGTGGCACAGTAAACTGCAAAGCGATAGCAAGCAGAAGCGGACCCACTATCAGCGGCAATACATTTAAAGCTATCATCATAAAGGCATCGGTTAATGCTATATCCGCTTCTTCGTTTATAAAAGGTATTAAAACCGGAGTCAGAATTGCAACTGCTATATTGGAAAAGAGAGAATAAGTTGCCACTTTTGTAACTGATCCTCCCAACATGCCTGTAATAACAGGAGCCGCCGTAGCCGTCGGACAAAATACGCAAATAAACACACCCTGTGCCACTACCTGATCAAGCGGAAATACGGCAGCATAAACAGCTAATGCTCCCGCAATCTGTACTAAAAGAAGCAACCATATGTAATTACCTATATGGAAATCCGAGAGTTTTAAACGACAGTAAGTAATCAATAGCATCAAAAAAATCAACGGTTTGGATAGGAACGACATGTAACCGATATAATCGTGTGCAACGATTCCTACCGTCATTGCTATAGGCAACATCCAAGGCTTGATTCGGCGGTTGAATTCTGAAAATTTCATTCTCAAACACTTTTTGCGAGTGCAAAATTACTATTTTTCCAATGAGAACGAATAAAATTTTGACTCATAAAAAAAAGGTGCTAATTTTGTATTTTGGAATCAGAAAATAATAATTTAACTTCATAAAATGAACTTCGTTGAAGAACTTACATGGCGCGGCATGATACATACCATGATGCCCGGTACTGAAGAACAGCTTCAGAAAGAAATGACCACTGCATATCTTGGAATCGACCCGACAGCCGACAGTCTGCATATAGGTCATTTATGCGGCGTAATGATGCTTCGTCATTTCCAAAGATGCGGGCATAAGCCTCTTGCCCTTGTAGGTGGTGCGACGGGAATGATCGGTGACCCTTCAGGCAAGAGCGCGGAGCGCAACCTGCTTGATGAAGCCACACTTCGCCACAATCAGGAAGCTATAAAAAAACAGCTTTCAAAGTTCCTTGATTTTGAAAGCGATGCTCCCAACCGTGCCGAGCTTGTCAACAACTATGACTGGACTAAGGATGTGACTTTCCTGGATTTTGCCCGCGAAATCGGCAAGCACATTACTGTCAACTACATGATGGCAAAAGATTCCGTGCAGAAACGTCTGAATGGCGAGGCTCGCGACGGTCTGAGTTTCACTGAATTCACATATCAGCTTCTTCAAGGCTTTGATTTTTATACCCTTTACAAAGATAAAAACTGCAAACTTCAGCTTGGTGGAAGTGACCAGTGGGGAAATATTACCACCGGAACTGAACTCATCCGCCGTAAACTCGGTGGGGAAGCATTTGCACTTACGTGTCCACTGATCACAAAAGCTGATGGAGGGAAATTCGGGAAAACCGAGAGTGGTAATGTATGGCTTGACCCACGTTATACCTCTCCATACAAATTTTACCAATTCTGGCTCAATGTCAGTGACGCTGATGCTGAAAAATATCTCAAGATTTTCACTGCCCTATCTAAAGATGAGATTGATGCTCTCATTGAAGAACATGCAAAAGATCCGGGTCAGCGACCGATGCAGAAGCGTTTGGCTAAAGAAGTCACGATTATGGTTCACAGTATCGAGGATTACGAAGCGGCAGTAGAGGCATCACAGATTCTATTCAGTAATAAAGCGCAGGATACACTTCGCAAGATAGATGAGGATACGCTGCTTGCTGTATTTGAAGGAGTCCCCCGCTTTGAAGTTGACCGCCAGATATTCCAAGACGGCGTAAAATTAGTGGACCTTGTTACAGACAATGCAAAAGTATTTGCATCGAAAGGTGAAATGAGGAAACTTGTGCAAGGAGGCGGGGTATCGGTAAACAAAGAGAAAGTTACCGATCCATTTATGACCGTTACTACAGATATACTTCTGCAGGACAAATACTTGCTTATTCAACGAGGCAAAAAAAATTACTACCTCATAATTGTGAAATAAAAAATTTCTTGCAAAGTTCGATTTTTATTCTTAACTTTGCACCGCTTTAGATCGATTTACATATCGGTTTGGGCACGAGGATTGTCTCATGGTGTAATGGTAGCACTGCAGTTTTTGGTTCTGCCTGTCAAAGTTCGAATCTTTGTGAGACAACTTAACCGCGAGGGAATGTCGAAATCATCGACATTCCCTTTATTTTTTAACGATTAAACGGAAATAATAATTGAGAGAAACTTTCAGATTGTATTTTTCTTTCTTTGGATTGTTTCATTTTCCAATATTATCGTTAATTTTGCAAACAGTTTACAAATCATCTATCTAATGAAACAAAAAAACAATTGCGTATGAAAAAATTCTTTACACTTTTTTTTGCACTTGCAGCTGTAACAGCTGCCCAAGCAGATGATGTAAAAATTCTTTCTCTGGGGATGGGTATTCCCGGAATTGACGAGCCTCAACTGATGGGACTGGGCATGTCATCCAATGGAAGATTTGTCTGCGGTTCCATTGAGATGGGCGAAGGCTTCTTTATCAGTGACCTTACTGACGACAACGTGATATTCCAGCCTACTGAAGATCCGGAAGGTGCCGAACTTCGTCATGTCGACAACAATGGCCTCGCTATCGGATATAATGGTCCCGGTGTGACTTATTCAATCAATGGCATTGAGACCGTTCTTCAGACTCCGGAAGGTAACTACAAATATGTATTAGGTGAGGATCTTACCGACGATGGAAAAATTCTTATCGGCTCATTGGTAGCTAATGGCTATCTCACCTTTGCAGCTTATTCAAAAGAAGGTGGTGAGTGGACTATCCTCCCGATGCCGGATGATGAATTATTAGGAGACTATGCCGGTGAAGGTTCTTCTGCAAAGTATATAAGCGGAGATGGAAAGATCATTCTCGGATGTATCGGAAGTTTTGGTCCGGCAATCATGTGGGTAATGAATGATGAGGGTGAATACTCTCCCGTTATTTTAACCGGTGAAAATGCGACCCCGGACGTCGAAATATATGGGATATTTGCTTGCGGTCTAAGTAACAATGGCAAGTATGTTTTAGGTCGTGCATCAATAGCCGACGAAGAGAATGGTTCTGTCACAGTCCCTGTCGTTTATAATACCGAAACCAACGAAACCACTGTTTATAATGAATCCCAGGATATTGACCAGTATATAATGGGTCTATTCCCGACGGCAATCGCTGATGATGGCACTTTCATTGGTCTGACCGGACAGCCTTTATACGGAAGTTCGGGCGGTTTCATCATGAAAGCAGGTGAGACTCAAGCCGAACGGCTTATTGAAGCATTTCCTTCATTCGGTGAAGAATTCGCATTTTCCGACATGATCGGGTACAATGTTCCTACTTCAATTTCTGCTGACGGGAAATATATATTGGGTTATAGCTATTATAGTGAAGATTTCTACGACGATTTTGCACCTGCTTATTTCGTTACCTATGTAATAACTACTGATAAGCAGACTGCTATCGAAAATGTTGAGAACGAATCAGTTTCCGTTCCGACCGCTGTTGAAATATATACAGTTGAAGGTCGTCCTGTTCGTGAAATGACAAAAGGAATCAATATTATCCGCATGTCAGACGGCAGCGTACGCAAAGTACTTGTAAAATAAGATTCGTATAAGATTTTATACAATACAAAAATGGAGAGTCTTTACTATGGGACTCTCCATTTTTTGTACAAGAATATCTTTACTTATATAAATAACGTTTTATAGAACGCTTAGGTGTCTTTTCAAATTCAGTTGCACGCAAGTTAATCTCGGCTATCTGTTCATAGGGAGCGAGCTGCTTGTTCAGATCTTTTCGTACCTGCTCCATAACCTTCGGGAGCATTTCGTGAGTAAGTCGTGCCGAATCAGTAGCTTCATAATCCGGATAGACAATGGCTATTAACTTATGTCCTCTTTCAACAATAAGGCTTTCGGCTACATAAGGCATATTATTGAGTTTAGCTTCAATTTCTTCCGGATATATATTTTGTCCGTTAGAGGAAAGAATCATCGTTTTATTACGACCTTTAATAAAAATAGTACCATTATCGGAAATCGTCCCCATATCTCCGGTATGAAGCCAGCCATCCTTATCAAGTACCGCTTCTGTCGCTTCAGGATTTTTATAGTAACCGAGCATGACATTCTCACCTTTAACACATATCTCGCCGGGTATTTTCGCCTGATCGGAACTTAGTACTTTACTATGCATGATTCCCGGCAAAGTTCGACCGGAGGAACCTGGAATAAATTCTTTCCAGAATGTATAACTGATAAGCGGACCACATTCGGTCATACCATATCCTACAGTAAATGGGAAACCGATCTTATACAGAAAATCTTCAACCTCATGGTTAAGAGGCGCTCCTCCGACAATGATTTCAGAAAATTCACCTCCGAATGACTCTATAAGCTTTTTCTTGATCCGGGAATATACGAGCTTATTAATAAGCGGCAATGATGCCATGCGTTTCACTTTCGGATCTGCCAGAGCCGGTAATATCTGTTTACGATAAATTTTCTCAAGAATCAAAGGCACACAAAGAATTAAATTCGGGCGTACTTCTGACAATGCTTTCAATAAAAGCTTAGGAGTAGGCAATTTGCCAAACAAAGTTATATGGGTGCCGGTGGCAAGAGGTACAAGCATATCGAAAGCAGCTCCATAAGCATGTGCAAGAGGTAAAAAACTCAGACAACGGGATCCGGGAAAATGTAGTTTGGATTTAATTCCAAAAACCACATTTCCACAAAGATTATTATATGTGAGCATGACGCCTTTTGAGAAACCGGTAGTTCCGGATGTATAGTTTATTTCCGCCACTGCTTCCTTGGGCATATCACGGTAAGTTACATCTTCACGATTGAATCCATGGGGATAGCGGCGTTTGAACTCACTTTTCATGCTTGAAAGCACTTTGGCAGCCTTACCATTGTTTGACGGATGCTCAGCGAGAACTTCAGGAGAATCAAGCGACATGGCTATTTTCACCTTAGGCATTTTTTCAAATTCCACCGTTTCCCAAATCGATTCCGATACTATCAGCATCACCGCATCGGAATGATTCACGATATGTTGTGCGTCCTGTGGATTGAATTCAGGAAGAATAGGCACAATAGTTGCTCCATAAGCCAGAGTCGCTATATATATTGTTACCCAGCGATCGGTACTTTTTCCAAGCAAGGCTACCTTATCTCCTTTCTTCACATTGCATTTTTCGTAGAAAAGATGAATTTTGGCAATTTGTGTAGCCAGATCGCCGTACGACATTGTAGCACCGGAAACATAGTCGGTCAATGCCGGTCGCTCCCAGTTGTCACGGAAAGACGCAGCATATATCTGGAGTAAATTTTCTTTCAACATACTTTGTAAATTTTTACAAAATTAATTATATTCTTGTACTAAAGACAAGTTAAAGGGTATTAATGTTTGATTGAGTGAGGATAAATGATTAATTTTGTATGAAAATTTATCAAATAAGGATAAAAAATGACTGATTTGTCTCAGGCTTCGTCTCTCACCGCATTCTATCATACTTTTGGATGTAAGCTGAATTTTGCGGAGACTTCCACTGTTCGCAATATGCTTCTTGACCGCGGTATAACCGATGCTGAAGCCGGCGTGTCCCCGGATATAGTCATTGTCAATACTTGTAGCGTTACTGAACTTGCCGATAAAAAATGTCGTCAGACAATACGATCATTTGCAAAACGCTGGCCCAAAGCTTCCATTGTAGTCACCGGATGTTACGCACAGCTGAAGTCTGACGAAGTCGCATCTCTTCCAGGCGTGGCAATTGTCGCCGGAAACGATCGAAAACTCAAATTAGCAGAATATATTGATAACTGGCTCGCAAACCATAACCCTGTGCATGAAATTACGGCAACTAAAGATTTAACCGAATTCTGTCCGTCATGTTCCAGTGGTGACCGCACACGTTACTTCCTGAAAGTACAGGATGGATGCGATTATTTCTGCAGTTATTGTACTATTCCTTATGCACGCGGGCGCAGCAGATCCGGAAAAATATCGCAGATGGTGGAGTCCGCTCGACGGGTAGCCGAAGAGGGAGGTCGCGAAATCGTGCTTACCGGTGTCAATATCGGGGATTTCGGGAAAGGCAATCCTGACGGTGAAGACTTTTTCGCTTTAATCAAAGCTCTTGATACTGTAGAAGGTATAGAACGGTTCCGGATTTCTTCGATTGAACCTAATCTGCTTACGGACGAAATAATTGAATGGGTTGCTCAATCACGCTCGTTCATGCCTCATTTCCACATTCCCCTTCAATGTGGTGATGATAAAGTATTAGAACTGATGCGCCGTCACTACGACACATCTTTATTCGCATCAAAAATCGAACGTATTCGACATGCAATGCCCCATGCTTTCATCGGTGTTGATCTGATAGTAGGAGCACGCGGTGAAACAGAAGAGCGATTCGCCAATTCACTTGATTTTATCAACGGGATTGATATTTCACGTCTGCATGTTTTTCCCTATTCAGAACGTCCCGGAACTCTTGCATTGCGGATTGATCATGTTGTAGATCAAGCGACCAAGCATAAGCGTGTTCATGAAATGCTGGAGATTTCTGACCATAAACTCTCGCACTTCGCCCGCTTGAATATTAACACCGTACGACCGGTACTTTTTGAGCACACCGACCGTAACGGATTTTTTTCGGGGTATACTGACAATTATATCCGTGTGGTTGTGCCAACTGATCTTGACCTTTCCAACAAAATTGTAAATGTTCGCCTTACCGATAAGTTTGAAATAAAAGGAGGCGACCTTGTTGTACATGCTGTAATCGACTGAAGGAAATGGATATAAAACACATATTATCCACTATCACTCATGCTCCTGTAGGATGGCTGCTCGCCGGCATATCCCGTTTGCCGTGGAAAATTATTTACTTCCTTTCGGACGTTACTTTCGTACTCGTCTATCACTTAATACAATACCGGCGTAATGTAGCTTCTGAAAACATAGCTTTATGTTTTCCGGAGTTTGACGATATTAAACAAAAACAAACTGTCAGGGAGTTTTACCGTTATTTTTCCGATTACATTTTCGAAACCATTAAACTCGCACATATTTCTGACGAGGAAATGCGTTCGCGTGTGGAATACAAAGACGTTGAAATTGTTGACAGATTGCTTGAGTCAGGGCGATCGATTGTAGCTTATTTCTCACATTGCTTCAATTGGGAGTGGGCGCCATCAATAACTCTATGGACAAAAATCAAGCCCGGGGATGGTGTGGAGTACTGTCAGGTGTACCGCCCACTGAAAAACGCCTGGCTTGATAAATGGTTTCTGAAGATACGCGGAAGATTCGGTTCCAGATCATTTGCGAAACACACCGTCTTACGTGACCTCATACTGCTTCGACGTCAGGGGATTCCTTCAATGACAGGATTTATGAGTGATCAGAAACCGAGTCATGGTGATCCGACTCTTCCTCTGAGATTTCTCGGTCGTCCCACTGCCATGATAACAGGTACGGAAACATTAGCAAGAAAGCTTGACTATGCAGTGGTATATATGGATATCGAGCGCCGGGGACGAGGGAAATATTGCGTAACCATACGTAATATCTGTGAGAAGCCCGCAGATCTCCCCCCGATGGAGATTACCCGACGCTATGCTAAACTGCTTGAATCGACCATCCGACGTTGCCCGTCCGATTGGTTGTGGACACATAAACGCTGGAAAATACCTGTTGAACTACATGAAGATGCGTAATTCCGTTTCAGTCACAAATAAGTCACTAAAAACTCCGGTCTCAGTAATCATTCTTAATTGGAACGGAGCTAAATTACTGGAGGAGTTCCTTCCTTCTGTAATCCGTCATACGCCTGTAGGAATCGGTCACATAATAGTCGCAGACAACGGAAGTACCGATAATTCAATAGAAGTATTGCGTCGCCGGTTTCCGGAAGTTGAAATAATGGCTTTTGATCGCAATTATGGTTTTGCCGAGGGATACAACCTTGCGATAGCAAAAGTAGATTCACCCTATGTCGTGTTACTGAACAGCGATGTGGCAGTTAAAGAAGACTGGCTGTCGCCTATGTACAGATTCATGGAATCAAATCCGGAATTCGGAGCAATACAACCGAAGATTCTTTCCTACAAAGAACCCAATTTTTTCGAATATGCCGGAGCAATGGGCGGATATCTTGATAAAAATGGTTATCCATACTGTAGAGGACGTATTTTTTCCACTATCGAGGAAGACAATGGACAGTATGACCTCCGGGAAAACAAAGCATACGAAACGGATTGGGCGTCAGGCGCAGCTCTGATGGTACGTCGTGAATGTTATATTTCGGCAGGAGGACTGGACAGCAGTTTTTTCGCTCATATGGAAGAAATCGATCTTTGCTGGCGCATACGTTTACTCGGATTCAAAATCGGAGCTCTACCCTCTTCAAGAATATTTCATCTTGGCGGCGGGAGTCTGCCGGCTTCGAATCCCAGAAAAACATATCTCAATTTCAGGAACAATCTGCTGATGCTGCATAAGAATCTACCTGCTACACAACGTACTTCAGCTTTATTTCGCAGACGGCTCCTTGACACAGTTGCATGGTTAAAATTCGTAGCGACCTTCGATTGGGCTAATGCGAAAGCAATATTCCTTGCTCATCGCGATTATGCGAGTATGAACAAAAATCTTAAGTCTTCTGAGGCGGACCGCAATCTGCTTTCAGACAAATCCAACATTCTCATCTCATATTTCGTCTCTCGTAAAAGGACTTTCAGCGAATTGTAATTTTTATCCTGTCCGCAGACATGAATATGATTTTTTTGAGTTAACTTTGCACCATTCAATTAACAGAAGATTCCTTTGAATTTTTAAATCATGCGACTCCCCGGACAGTCAATATGGTTGAATTACCGTGACTACCTAATGATTATAGTAGGCGTCATCTCCTACAGTTTTGGATTCTGTGCATTCATTCTTCCCGAGGACGTTGTCATCGGAGGTCTTACGGGTTTTGGAACACTCGTAATGTACGCGAGTCAACGCCTTACCGGTTATGGTATTCCACTTGCGTTCACTCATTATGGGATGAACCTCCTTCTGCTGGCTTTAGCATACCGGACGGTTGGCAAGACATTCGTGATACGCACTATTTACGGAGCCACACTGATAGCCTTGACTCTTGGAATAATGCAGCCTATGTTCACGGCTCCGTTGATCACCGGAAATCCACTGATGAGCATTTTGATCGGTGGAACTTTCATCGGAATGGGTCTGGGTATTGTATTCGTTCACAACGGTTCGACAGGTGGTACGGACATTGTAGCCGCCATGGTTTCAAAGCGTTCTAATGTCAGCGTCGGACGCACCATGATATATTGTGATTTTTGCATAATATCATCGTCATATTTCTTATTCCATTCAGTTGATAAAGTTGTATACGGTCTTATGGTGACCTTTCTGGCAAGCTACCTGACTGATATGCTGATAAACACAAATCGTCAGGCAGTTCAATTTACCATATTCTCTCCGCACTGGAAAGAAATAGCTACCGCCATCAACAACGAAGCTCATCGTGGTTGCACGGTGCTCACCGGTATGGGATGGTACACAAAATCAGATGTACATATGCTCATCGTGATGTGCCGTAAAATTGAATCGGTGACCATTTTCCGCATTGTGAAGAGCATTGATCCGGATTCTTTTGTCACTCAGGCAAACGTAAACGGTGTTTATGGAAAAGGATTCGACAAAATAAAAATGAAGATGGATCCGCCGGCACAGCATGATAATCACACTAATGAACCTGAAAATCCTTGTGTCTCCGAATCGACAGCCGGTGACACCACCTCTAAAATTTCAAATAGCTAATTCGAAAAGAGTTAGCTGTTTTATTTTTACAAAATTACTGAATTACTAATAAAGTTAATTCTTAATACACTAAACAACGGCAAATACGAGTATAGTTTGCCGTTATTTAGTCAATGGAATATTCTGTTTATATCAGATTATCTATTAGATACCAATAATAGAAGGCTTCTGGGCGGCTATGGAATGTTATCGTTTATAATAGATATTTACGGTAAACATATATAATTCATTCCCATTTGGATCTAAGAACCAAACAGGATTACCGTCCTC
>CAZKSF010000043.1:0-22444 GCA_964555405.1 uncultured Bacteroides sp. | reverse complement strand
GTAAAGACCAATCCTAAAATATACCCCCGGAGAATTTTTAAAGACCGCCGCGATGTGAGAGGGGGTGTCATTTTGGCGACCCTCCCCTATGCCTTTTAAATCATACAAGTCATCGTGGCAGTCTCAAAATTTTTGTGAGTAAACTATTTTTATTGCTTTTTGTCTGGGAACCATTTCTATTGCTTTTTGTCTGGAAACCCATTTTCCCCAAACAACAGAAACTTTCTTTTTATGCTTTTAACACCAACTCAAATTTGTCAAGCCATAAAATCGATTGCTAAACTAAATCTTTTCTAACAACTGAAAAGTAAACGAAACAAATTAAATGTTCATTTTGTTTTTCAGCAAAGCAAACTAAACAAACCAAAAGAAAGTTTCATCATAAATCATTTGTTACAACCGAAAAGATTAGATAAAGCAAAGTAATCAATGAACTGTTAATGTTAAACAGTCGAAACTTTTTCTCTAACCTTTCGGTAAATGTTCATGAAATCGTACTTTATTATTTCATCGATTGCTCTTTCTTCTTCACGATTATTCTCTTCATCAGAGAGTTCATCAGAAGTTCTAGCAATCCTTCCAAGATACGACGTTGAATGATACCCCTTTTCTTCATCGAACAGAAACCAAGAAGTGAACTGTTCAAATGGATCATAAGGATTGTCAACTGTTGTTAATCTAACTCTACCCATGAGTCCTTATTCACTCCTTTCATTTCAAGTATTTGGATACTGTAGAGGATGATACGCCAACAGCCTGGGCTATCTCTGCAATACTGTAATTACCAGATGCCTGCATTGCTTCAATCTTGCTAACCTTGGCTGGGCTAAGAGTCGATGTACTACGAGGTGTTGCGTATTGACGAACTTCGTCGATGTCTGCATTATTAAGAATCTTGATAAGCTGACTCTCACTGATAGCTCCTGCCTGTATGGCCTCCCATCTCTTTTCGTCAAGGGGCACCTTGATTCTTTCTGCACCCATCTGGATACGGGCTTCTGTAAGCGCCTGCTGACTGGCCTTCTTTATTTCTTTAGAAGTCATGTCTGGGTTGGCCTTTTTCATAGCAGCCACTTTGGAATTTGCAATAATCTGAGCCTGTGTCTCCTTTGGCGCATTACGAAGGGCTATGTTTAAATCAGCAAGCATACCGTCCACCTCTTCCTTATAGGTGGCTTTGGCCGAAGCTGAGTAGGCTATCTTACCAGTATTGATGATTTCGAGACGGGCTTTGTTAGCAAGGTTCTTTCTCTGGTTAGCATACTCGGCATACGCCCTTTCCTGGGGGGTGTCTGCATCGGAGATAAGGAGCCTAGCATCGTCGGTCTCTGCCATCTTCGTACTCTTCTGTGTCCTCACTTTGACCTTACCATTCTTGTCTGTGTATTCTTCAGTTACAGAATTCCAGATAAGAGCCCCCTCCGGTTTACTTGGGTCGTACCACTCTTTACCTTTCTGATTTACTTTGGGGCTACCCTTACGTTTCAATACCTCCTGCTGAGACTTCGACCTCGAAATCAGAGTCGCAGCCCCCTCATGATAACGGCCATTAGCATCCGTTGTTCCCTGATAAGTCTTCTTCAGATAGGCTATATCGTTGTCTTTCTCACTCTGTTTGTAATCCAAACCATGTTTTTCTGCATCAATTACAACCATGCTGTGACGGACAGCTTTTGCAAGTTCATCTTCTTTAGCGCCTCTTAAAGTCATGTCTGTAATCAGATTAGAAATGATTCCCATTTCAGTCTGGGTATTCTTCATAGGTTTGAACTCTCTGCCATTACGATAATAATGGACAGTTCCATCTGGGTCGGTCTTTGTAGCATCGTGTCCATACTCAAGCTTACCATCGAATCCTTCCAAACCTTTTAATGGAGGAGTGGAAGTAATCTTCACACCCTTACCAGTAGGAACAATCATTACAGTATCACCATCAAAGTCTGCTCCAGAAAGCCTTTCAGCAACCTTGCTATTGATACCAACGGCATCTTTAGCAAGACCGAGTTTACTCTTTGCTTCCGCCTGCTTATTGTTCACAGTAAGCACAGGTATTTCAAAAGTCCCACCATGCGGAAATCTTATAAGAGCTACTTTTTCGCCGTTCTCATAACCAGGTGCATACACCTCATCATCTTTCATCGAAGTGATTGGTAGAATGACTTTATATTTCTGTCTCGGAAGAGATGCTGCTTTAAGATGTACTGCTGCCGCATCGCAATCATCGGCAAAAGACTGCAACAAAACTTTCTTTACAGTTGGATTGGTCAGTGAACAAATCTCGTCATACTCTGCCTGAGCATCGGCCATTGTCAAGTTCAACTGATTCTTTATAAGCTTTAAGCTCTGCTTAGAAAGAAACTGTGACGGTAATTTATCGTCCCAATCACTCCAATCCCCTTCTTCTGCACGTTTGTTTATCAGAGATAACGACTGTTTCTTACCAGTCTTTGGATCTGTAAACTCTCCATTCGGGTCATCGTAAAAACTCTGCCCACCGTGTTCCTTAATCAAAGAACCAAATGGATTATTAGGGTCTTTTTTGATAGTTTTCAAAACAGTATTATCTTTCGGGCCGCAAACAGGAGTTCCTTCTTTCTTGTTTGTGTTAAAGCGAATGTCAACCCCATCCGGCAGATCATCAGCGTACATCGCCATACCTTTCAAATAATGTGTTCCATCAACAAGAATTCTTACCTGTGCATAATGAGCATCGCCAAGTGATAAATCATCCACGCCTCTGCGAATCTCAATAACTCCGTCTTTCTTTGTTCCGCCCTGCTCAGCATAGACAACTTGAATCCTATCAGAATTCATACTTGCCGGGTAATGAAAGCCTTTCTGAAAACTGTCACCGCCATCATAAGAAATGCTGTCACAAACTTCTTCCAATGGATGAACCTTATCGAAGTCATAAATTGCGCTAGACACTTTCGTGATCTTCTCATGAACTTCACCGTTTTTATCGGTATAGGTTCTGGTAATCTCCTTATAAGGAGTATCTGGAGGACACAGAACTCTGATGTTGGTTTGCTGCCCCTTATTTGTTACCTGAGGAACACCACCACCGAAATGGTTGTATCCTTCCAACTCCAAAATATAAAGAGCCTCTTCGAGTTTTTCTCTTGAGACTCCTAAGTATCGTTCTGTTCCGGCGCTGATTGCAATCATACCGTGTTCATCAACCTGTCGTTTCAGATTTTCAGCAGTTACTCTTGCCTGATTCATACGAGCTTCAGAATCCGAATTCAAAAGAGAACGGATGGAAGATTCACTATTGTATCCCATCATTCTAGCAATCTCACTCGGATTGTAACCATCTGATTGAAGAGATTTTGCTCTCTCAACTTCTAAAGCCCTTCTTTCGTCTTTGGCTAAGGACCGCTGTGTCCGGAATTGGGTCGTGGTCAAACCCATAGCTTTGGCAATTTCTGTGTCGCTGAGTCCTTGTCCTTTCAATTCATCAACACGACTTAAAAAATCACCGTTTCTCTGATACGGATTTTCCCCACTCCCCCAGGGGTAACGTCCAGAATGTCGTGGTGTTCCGTAGTGCATTAGAATATCTTTCATTTCTTCCGCAACCTGATTCATGGCTTACCCCTCCTGTTCTTTTACTTTTTTGATAACTTTGTCAAACGTGATAATTTTGTCCATAATCGGAACAATCTCATCAGTTCCCGGCTCGTGAATTTCGATTTCATTGTTCTGATACAGTCGCAGTTCAATATCAATCTCTGCCGGCTTGACTTTATACTCCAAACAAAAAAGAGCAGCGTAAATCATAAGCTGCTCAATGTGGGCTTTAATAGTCCCGGTTTTCAAATCATGGATTCTCAGCAAACCATTTCGGAATGCGATGCTGTCTGCTGTTCCGAAACAGTTCTCCGAATAATATAAAATCTGCTCAGGAGTCATCTTATAACCGATGGCATCATTCACATACATATTCAGAGTTTTCTGCGACTTCGGAAGTTTCTGCCCGAGCTTGATGCACTGAGCCGCAAAATCATGAAGCACAGTTCCTTTTTGAGTTGCTAAGAATTTTATGTACGACTCAGCCACTTTTCCTTCATCGTAGTTAATCCAATGATACTTGCTTGCTCCAAGAAAAGCATGTTGCCCTTCAAGAATTGAATGATTGTTGAAGTTCATGTAGCACTTCCTCCTTATTCTCAGGATAAATAAATCTTGAGAAAGACATCTCGTTCATCTTCTCAACATAATATGGTTGATTTGCCTGTTTCTTAGAGTTCGCACTTTTTTTACATTCCAAAGAGGCCCATTTGTCTTTGTAGAGGATAAGCAGATCGGGTATACCCTGAATGTGATCCGGATCAAGTTTAGTCACAATGCATCCAGGAAACATCTTTTTAAGTTCCTGAATCAGTTGTGCTTGAAATTTGCTCTCCAACATAACAGGACCTCCTTTCATTTTGATAAATACAAAAGAGAAAGAGCAAGCATTAAAAATGCCTATTTTAACCTCTCTCCTCATAAAAGGGCATGTTTTTTTTGCGAACTAAAAAATAGCAAAAGAAAAAGAGCCGTTGTTACACGACTCTCCAAAAATATCAATATTTAGTTTTTCTGTTTAACTATTGTTCCTAAGATACCTTACCAATATCCATATAAGCCAAAGTCCTCCGGTTGCAAAAACTAATATCACATCCAGAATCAATCCGGCCGTACTCCTTTTCTTTCCACTACTCTTCTTTCTGCTCATTACTATCCTCCTTATTTTTCTGAAATACTTTTTGAACTTTGCTTCGTGCGTCTTGCATGATTTGTTTCGTTCTTTGTTCTCGTTCCAAATGTTTGTTTTCTTTTTGTAATCTCATCTCATTTTTCTTTGCTTCAAGTTCGTCAAATATCTTCTGGCTCTCGTCTATTACTTCTTGAGTTATGTATTTTATAAGAACCATGGTTCCCGGTTCAACCTTTTGTTTTCCTTTGGGTTTCGTGCCGATAACTTGTGACGCAAAACATTTTCGATATTTAACATCTGCATCATCAATAGAAGTTTTTACCAGTGTTGATTTCAACCCGCAGTTATCCAATAACTCTACTGCCTGTTCAACACTTAACGGATACTCTTTAGAATATAATTCTGGAACGTTTACGAGACGTTTTCTCTCTTCCGAAGTTTTACTGGCATAATCTTGTATAGTATCAGCAACAGGTTTTGCCAAAGTTATCAACGATGTTACAGCCGTGACACCAGATACAATCTTATTCACGTTCTTATTGGATTTATTACTGCTGCCACTCATAAGTACCTCCCGAATATTTCCAAAAATTTCAGCGCAAATAAAAAGTGCGCCCCAAGCAAAGAGACGCACTGAAAAAGTGAATCCCTCATTGCTGCGACACAATTCCGAAGCTACACAGAGCATATGGAAAAGAGAGAATACACCTTTTACCAAAAAGGATATTCCCTGCGTAGCTTTAAAAATCTATAGAATTGTGTCGCAATTACAGTATAGCACAAAACTCGTCGAAAAGAAACAAGTTTTTAAATATCCTATTGACAAATCATTGATTTTATGCTAGGGCCGTCTGTGGCATAACAATGAAGGATGCTTTCTTATACAGGTAGTCATAAGCCATCTGGGAGCCGTCCTCAAAATATACTGTAATGGCCAGATACCCTCTTGGCTTCCAGTAGGTCGCTCCTTTGGATAAGCGTGGAAGTCGAATCTTAAAATCTTTATAAATATCATGCCAGGTGATTTTTTCTTTCATAAGTCCTCCTTTCTCGGTCTCTGGCCAAATGCCCATTTTTTCTTGCCCTATTTATAATAATATTAAAAATTTTTATCATAATAGTTTGAAGAAAAAAGTGGGAAAGTGGGCAAACAGCCCTCAAACCCGCATAAATACTGGGTTTTTGCTGGCCAAAGTGCCTGGTCACTTTTCAAAAAAAGTGGGCAAAGTGGGCAAAAAATGGGTAAAATTTGTAAAAATCGTCCGTAAAAGTTCTTCAAAAATCTACAAAATCTCCCGAATTTTCTCCTCTGCCCACTTTTTCTGGCCAAATGCCCACTTTTCAAAACAGGATTTGACCAGAATTTTTTAACCTAGATTAGAATTTGCCCGGCTGAAAAAATTACCGCAAATTTACATCTGATTTCTTCTGGTAGAAATTGCAGTCCGGGTCACTTTTCTTGATAAAGGAAATATCATCCGGATAATCATCACACATTTTTTCACCCGCTTTCAGATATTCAAGATACGTCTGCTTGTATATACATACCTCTCTATGTATACAGCGAGTGCAAATTGTTTCTCTTACTCCACCATCCATATAATGTCACCTCCAAACCTTTCCAGTCTGCGTATCTTTCAGAACAACCCGTCCTTCGATCTGAAATCCAGCCAACTCACAAAGATAGAAAATAGTATGTAGCAATTTGTGAAATCGCTCATCATCTACGTCTGTGTTCTTAATAGCTTCATAGGCTGTCGGATCTGAATATCCTTCGTGGTTTTTTCTTGAATTTCCGTTCACATGTCCGTCCTCCTCTAAATATCATCATTTTCCCGATGCTGGCTCCGCTGAGCGTCAAATCCTTTCGGATACCTTGCACGCAGTTTGTCTACATTCATCTGTAAAATATCCTCCAGATCGTAGCCGATAATCGTAGCACCAAGAGCCAGATACCACGCAACATCACCCAGCTCTTTCGCCATATGCTCTTTATCCAGGTCATGTCCCTGATGCAGATGTTTCTTAATCATGTCTGCCACCTCGCCAGATTCACCACACAATCCAAGAGCTGTGTTGCTCAAGCCTTTCGCCTGGTCATTCAGTGACTGCGGATTAACACTTCTCATAGCTTCCTTTTGGTACTCGTTGATTGTCATAAATATCATTCCCTCCTTCTATACATCTTTTGAGTAATTCTTTTTATAATTGGATTCGAGACATACTTGATTACTTTCTTCCCAATATTCAACTAAATCGATATCATACTCTCCGCTGTAATACATATCATTATTTGGAATCGTTACGATAGCATTTTCAGGAAGCTTTTTTAATTTATTTATCAACTGTTTTACAGTCATCAAATATCAACCCCCTTACAAATGCAACACCCTTTCAGAAATTTCCTGTGTCCGGCCTTGATTCCAGAAATTTGTGCCGATGTAACCGCAGGTTCTACGGGCTACATTCATTTTGTTTTCGTTACGGTTACCGCAGTTCGGGCACTCCCAAACCAGCTTTCCGTTATCCTCAATAGTCTTGATTTCCCCCTCAAAACCACAAACCTGACAGTAATCGCTCCGAGTATTCAGCTCTGCATACATGATGTTGTCATAAATATAACGAATGACAGCGATAACGGCAGGAATATTATTATCCATGTTGGGAACCTCAACGTAGCTAATTGCTCCACCGGGACTAAGCTCCTGAAACTCAGATTCAAAAGCCAACTTTGTAAAAGCATCTATCGGCTCTGTCACATGGACGTGATAGCTGTTGGTAATATAAATCTTGTCTGTCACTCCAGGAACAATGCCAAACCGCTTCTGTAAGCTCTTAGCAAACTTATAAGTCGTGGATTCCAACGGAGTCCCATACAAAGAGAAGTCGATATCTGTCTCTGCTTTCCATTTAGCTGTAAATTCATTCAGCATCCGCATGAC
Source organism: uncultured Bacteroides sp. (assembly GCA_964555405.1). Taxonomy (GTDB): domain Bacteria; phylum Bacteroidota; class Bacteroidia; order Bacteroidales; family Muribaculaceae; genus Paramuribaculum. The sequence continues at coordinate 14,797 of CAZKSF010000043.1, read as the reverse complement.
ATGCAACGCAAAGTCTTTACCACCTGCTGTGTGAGATTCGCCAGTCATGTACATAACACATTCGTACAAACCAGCGTAGCCAAGACTGATAGTAGAATATCCATGGTAGAGAAGCTGATCTATCGGCTCATCTTTCTCCAATCGTGCCAATGCACCATACTGCCAAAGAATCGGAGCAACATTCGAGCTGGTTCCTTTTAGTCGATTGTGCCGAGCCATCAGAGCAGGATAGCAGATATTTTCCAGACGGTCTTTGAGAATATCATCGAACTTATCAAAGTCTCCACCAGAACTCAATGCTACATCAGGAAGATTGATTGTCACAACACCCTGATTAAATCGTCCGTAGTATTTGTGGCTGGCTGTCCAGTTCTTACACTTCGAGTAGTTTTCAGTTGTCCGATCTGGTGTAAGAAAAGAACGACAGCCCATACAGGTGTAGGTATCACCATTTTTCAGCTCTCGCTCAATCTTATTGGAAATATAATCTGGTACCATCCGCTTGGCAGTACATCGTGCTGCAATCTCTGTGAGATAGAAGTATTCTGAATCCGGATAGACATTATTCTCGTCCAGAGCATAAATAAGTTTCGGGAATGCGGGTGTAATCCATACACCTACCTCGTTCTTTACACCCTGGATGCGCTGTTTCAGAGTTTCTTCAATAATAGCTGCAAGGTCTTTCCGTTCCCGGTCATTTTTAGCCTCGTTGATATTCATATAGACAGTAATAAACGGCGCCTGACCGTTCGTAGTCATCAGTGTTACCACCTGGTACTGAATTGTCTGTACACCCTTGGTGATGTCTTCGGATACCAGCCGCTCAATGAAAATATCATAATCGGACCCATCCATATAATCTCGTAAATCTTCATACTTCTTCCAGAACCGCTGCCGAGTATCATCCACGAATGGTGCCAGATGTGCCAGACTGATGGACTGTCCACCGTACTGGGAGCTTGCTACCTGTGCGATAATCTGTGTCGCAATGTTGCAGGCGGTACTGAAGGTATGAGGCTTCTCGATCAGCGTACCGGATATCACAGTACCGTTCTGAAGCATATCATCCAGATTTACAAGACAGCAGTTATGAGAATGCTGAATAAAATAATCCGAATCGTGGAACTGAATAATTCCATCGTTGTGTGCTTTCACAACTTCCGGGGGCAGAAGTTTTCGCATAGTGATATCTTTTGAGATTTCCCCAGCAATATAATCACGCTGCGTAGGGATGATTTCCGGGTCTTTGTTGCTGTTCTCTTGCTTGACAGCTTCATTGTTGTACTCGACAAGGCTGAGAATCTTCTTGTCCGTATCGGATTCCCGTTTCAGCTTATGGTCATAGCGGTACCGAATATAACATTTGGCTACCTCATAGGCTTTCGTCTTCATCAGTTCCGTTTCCACAATTTCCTGGATTTCTTCCACCTCGACAGCACGGTTAAATTTTTCGAGCTGTCTTACGACCATCCGTGTGGTGATATCAATACCAATATTGTTAAGTTTGTTCTGCTCTTCAACTTCTGCATTTGCTTTGGTAATAGCATTGCGGATCTTCTCCGCATTGAAGTCTGCTTCGGTGCCGTCCCGTTTGATGATTTTTGTGATCAATTACATATACCTCCCAATTCTTTTAAAAATATAATTCTTTGATTTGTGCTGCCATAAAATTTACCGACACATTTTTGAGCGTCTATATAAGGACCATCAACTAACACATCTATAAATCTCATAACTTCCAAATCGCAAACCTCCTCATAAATATAACCTGTATAAAGCCATATTGTTTTTTCTGGCAGTTTTGATTTGATCCGTTTTGCCAGCCTTGTTACGGTACTTCTATTCAGTGGATGTAAGGGATCGCCTCCGCTAAAAGTAATACCGTCGATGTAAGTCGGCCGTAGAAGTTCAAACAGTCTTTTTTCTGCCGACTCGTCAAACAAATATCCAGAAGATGGATTGTGAGTGTCAGGATTATGGCATTTGTAACAGTTATGTCCGCATCCGGACACCCACAAAACTACCCGACATCCAATTCCATCAGCGATACTAATCGGTGTAATCTTCTGATAATTCATACTATCCAGTTCTCCTTTGCAAAGAATAAAGTCAGCCCAAACAATGCCGCAAATAAAAAGAATGTGATATCCCACTCGATAGGAACTGATAATGCTCCTAAAAATATAATTGTGATAGCATAGAGTTTATTTTTCAGTAATTCTCGTTTCCACATAGCTTTCTCCTTTATAACTTTGAAAAAGAAAGAGCCGTTGTTAGCGGCCCTTAACTTTTGTTAATTGTTTTAATATTAGGATGGTAAAGGCATACCACTTCTCCAAGCAATCCATGCTACAAAGAAAGCAAGTGCAACCACAAAGATTACACCCGCCGCTAATACAACAATAAGACCTTTCAACAGGTCAAACCATTTCTTTGACATCTTTTTTCTCCTTATTACTTTTCTGAATACCCGCTGCAACATCATCCATCTTCACCAGCACTCCGTTTTCTCTGAACTTGGAATATGCTCTGGCCGTGGCACAGTGCTCAATACACTGACATACCCGGTTGATCAGCGCATAGATACAAAGATAAATCACTACCAAAATAAGAGCATAACCCATATAATCTGTAAATATCATTTTTATTTTTCCTCCTTTTTAACTTTAAAACAGCTTAATTCAAATCTTGGAACGACACCTTCTCTGTGCATAATGCGACTAAACTCCACATCAGTTCCGTATTTCTCTTTCATTCGTAAAACATCTGGATGATTGGATTTATAGGTTGCCTGTAATTCATCCAGCGTATTGTAAAATATAGAATCACACTGTTGAATCATCGTCTACTCCTTCTGTTTCGAGGTTAAGGCAATCTCCGAAAGTTTCTCTTTTATCTTTTCGAGAATATCATCAACGGTCTTTCGAGTCTTCGGACTCATTTTTATATAATCCTTATGCTCGTCGTACCAGTCAAAAATCTCGAACAGTTTTCCTTTTGACCAACTGAATGCCCACCAATCGCAAACCATTTCGAGAATATAATTGTAAGGCATGTCCAGGATAATCTCGCCTTCTTTCGGATCGTCGTTAATAAGCACCCAATACTGCCAGTGATGCGGATTCCTGTGAATGTGAAGAAGCCATGCTTTCCTGTAGTCCTGCATAACCTGATAGGATTTGTTGTTACCATAGAAATATCTATCGTAGGCTTCATACTCATCCGGTTCATTCTTAGAGGCATCGTGGGCGAACTCCGTCTGCCACCCTGCGCCGTCTTTTACCAGCTCTGGAAGATTCTCCTGAATCCACTCAAATCCTTTATGTACATTTGAACGGTGCTGCTGCAAATATAAATCATACTGTGCGCTCATTCTCTACCTCCAATAAGTAATCCATTCTTGACCATCCTCCGTGTGCGGTTGCACCTATAATTATGCTATCTAAATATTTCTCCATATCATTAGAAATATCAGCTTTCCCATATCGAAATTCAATATTAGGACTACCAAATATATTATCTTTGCTACGAATACCAATATATCCCCATTCCTCGGTATTTTTTAAAACAGCTTCGATAAACTCTCGTACTGTTGAAACCTTTTTTAAATCAACATAATATGGAGCCATGCAATCGCCAGCGGTTGGTCCTTTATATCGCATACTAAAAATGTTATTTGCCATTGCTCTCCTCCTTCACATTACATGTAATAATCTCGCTGTACGGAAGTTTCTCAATCCACTGACAGAACTCCCGCCACTCATCCAGCTTATGGGCACGACGATACTGGTATATATTTGCCAGAACTTCATAGTTCAGCATAACTGTCCGTTTCTGATTATAAGAAGACGGGAGAAGCTGAATCATCTGCCACCAGTATTGTTTATCCTGTCGTTTCAGGAACTGCTCCCTAGCACTGTTAAGAGCAACAATGGTGGCCATCAATGCGCCCATGTAATCGTACATGAAGTCACTAACCTTCTCGTCCATCAAATCTCCATCGGTATTACCTCTCGGCGCAGCACCCCAGCAAGACAAATGTTCACAGGAGAAATCCTCCAATGTAAACTCCTTGGCATGGATCTTATGCATGGTGGAGCAAGAATTGGCTACGGTACCTACTTTGTATGTATCAAACTCTTTCCACCAGTAGAGTGGAGCTGTAATATCCACATAGACAGATATCATTCGGCGGAATTTCCCGTGAACCGAGCCAGCTTTTGCCAGCTTCATCATCAACTCGTGGTCTGCTTTACCGAGCTGCCACGAATAATCGTAAGAATGGGTACAAGGTACCTCCATAGCGCAATTATCACACCCGACTCCATCGTCACCTCCTTTACAAATGCCGCTGTCAGACTTAGCCCAACTGTTCATTGGATTTCGCATTCCGCGGATGACGTGATCCCATCCCATTACTTCAAAATTTTCAATCTTAATCATTGTTGTTTTTCTCCTTTCATAAAAAGAGGATACCAGTCAAATATCAACCAGCATCCTTCTGCTTTTATTCTGTTTCTTTTCTCATACATACTTCACAATGACAATCAGTTGAGGGACCCCCTTTGGAATATAATCCGCAGCAGACTCCCTCGTTCGTATCATGAATCCATTCTTTTCGTTCTTTGCATTTGTACTCGCCCCATGACTCACAAAATATAGCGTTCGAGCAAGTGGTACAGTTTTTATTATTCATCTTTATTACCCTCTACCAAATTTTTCATTCCAACCATTTATTATCGATGTAATAGAAGCCATAGACACAGAACCCAATTAGGATTATCCAAAATATCCAAAATATTACCAACATCGAACCATGTTCCAAATGTTTAACAGTTTGTTCAATGGTCATGTTTGCATAAAATGGGGTATTATTTGTTATCGTGTCGCACCTTAGGTCTGTAAAGATAGTCCCAACAAACGAAGTATCTACTCCATAATATTTATATCGAATTTTGCTGGACTCTTTGATGGTTTCAATGTAATGTTCCCCAGGAATGTTTATCTTATCTGAAGAAAAGATATGACCGAGAAAAGATATTTCCTCACATTTTAAATATTCGCCATCAATTCTATCCCATGTCCAATATTCTTCCTCATGTTCTCCAATCTTGTGCCCATCATCGTCATAATCAGATACTGTTCTGGTATGCTTCGTATATTTCTCCTTTATTTTTTCAACATACATATAGGCATCGTCAAGTTCGGGATATGTAACGGTATCGACAGCTTCTAAATCACCATATACAAAAGCATTACCGACATTGGTTCGCATACCATACTCAAAAAGCTCCTGGTTTTCAATCTTTATTGCTTTGTTATATTTTTCATTCTGATCTAATTCATAGTCAGAAATTTTTCCAGCAATAAGAACGCCTACAAGAAGTAAGATAGCAATGATTGATATGCTTGCTAATATTTCCCGTTTTGTAATCTCAAAATCACCAAAATCAAAACGTCCATCCCTGTAATATCCCATATATCAATCCCCCTTAAATAAATTTTGTGGGGCATCGGCTGGAGCTCCGTAATCCAGATACTGGTAGTTCTGCCTCTCATACCCAAGCATATTCAAAAATATTCGTGTCGGGAATTTTTTCACATAACGATTATACTCTTTTATCTGCTTGTTATAGTTGCTGCGATACTCAGCAATCAAGTTTTCGGTAATAGATAGTTCGTTCATCAATTCTTTATAGTTCTCGTTAGATTTAAGTTCAGGATACGCTTCAGACACAGCAGTTATTGCGGTCGTAACATTTTCAATATCACCAGTGGAACCTCTACCCTCTACGATTGCCGTTAATGTTTCTGCCTCATGCTTATCATATTGCATGACACAATCTGCAAGGTTATATACCAAATCAACCCTACGCTTTTCCTGCACCTTAATATCAGATTCAGCAGTATTTACCTGTTCTTCAAGTGCAAACGCCTTATTCTGGGCACTTTGTACCCCAAACACGCACAATAAAATAACAGCCATAACACCGGCTGCTACAATCAGCATTACTTTCCAGTTTTCCTTAATAGTCTTCATAGTTTTCTCTCCTTTTCATTATTTATTCTTCTTTTAATTCATCGCCATCGAAGTCTCCTGGCATTGCCATACTTACAGGGACAGGACCATCCAGATTCGGGCATAGTTTTCTTAATAATTCCTCCTCTGCACAATCGCGGGAAATACCAATAACCTCGGCGAAACGATCGGCAAGATAATCGTAGTCATCGCCAAATATAATTGCGGCATCTTCCACACCCTCACGTTCATCATTGGGGATGTTGTCTACTGTAATTCCTTTTTCACTCAGCCAGTCCTCAACAACGTCAATCAGTCTACCCCATAATTCCATACGGTCAGACTGAGACATATCTTCGCTTATTTGTCCATTCTTCTTTTCTTTTTCCCAGTATGAACCGTAGCAATTCCTAACAAAGTTCTTAGCGTTAGAAATATTTGATGTGTGCTTGCATTCCACAGACGGACAGGTTTCACCGCATTCTTCCCCATTGCAAAGGTATAAAATATCTGTTGCATTTTTCGAGGGAACCAATACATTTCTGTCGTCTATGTATTCGTTGGCAAATATCTTTCTGGTGTCGCCACCGAACTCCGCAATAATTTCCGGCAAATTTTCATTCACCGCGTCAAATATCAAGCCTTTGTTACGGCACCATTTAACCGCAGCATCAAGAAGCTCATCAACTCTGCAGGTCCATAGGACAATTTTAGCTCCGTTTTTCTGCTTCTCCTTCAAATATAAAATGGTGTTGTTTCTCGGCTCTCCAATCTCCGGATACTTGTTTTCGCAAATTGTACCATCAAAATCCGTTGCAATAATATAAGAACTCATTCTTTTCTCCTCCTAATCAAAAATAATACCTCAACCAAATAGCATAGATACGTTGTTCAAAATCACATTCGGATAAAAGATACACAAAGTCTTTAAATTTCATCAATCTTAATTTTAAAGATAGCGTTTTCAGAAATATGACTAATTCATGAATCATATCTTCTTGATTACCTCCCATGTTCTCTCATCCATTGCTGCACATACCAAAGTTGACCGCATCCGCCACCGATATCATCTTGACCGTCAGGATTAAATATCCGAGTATTATAGCCTTTTCTCAAAAACTCCTGTTCAAACTGACGAATTTGTTCGAGGTTTTTATAACCAGCATTCTTCATGCTTTCGTCCTTTGAACACACTACAGAAAAGGTAAAACAGAATATCAATGGACTGAATAAATCCATCAATTTATCAGCATCTGGTTCGGACCCGTTCGTCCCATCCAGACAGTAGTTGAGATAAGGTTTTCTTCCCGTTTCTTTCCACCAAAGAATTCCATAGTCTCTAATCTGAGCAAGCGGCATTTTGTCTTTATACGGAATTAAAATGTCACGCTGAAAATCCCAGGCTTTATGAATCGAAAACTGAAGCCCGATTTTCTCGATTTCACAAGATAGCTTTAGCAGTTTATTAAAACTTTCCGGCTCATTCGGACCAATAGTCGATAAAAGCAACTCTGCTTTCGGAAATTCGGAATGCAGTTTCCTGATTGCAGACTCCACATTTTCCCAGTTCAACATCGGTTCACCCATGGACATAAACATGATTTGGAATCTTTCCGCATCCTGAATGGATGAAAGAACCCCTTTATCTGAAAGGATAGCGATAATCTGCCCAACAATTTCGTCAGAATCAAGATTACGGATAAATTTGTTCCCGGTTCCACAAAACTTACATCCGACCGGACAGCCGCTCATCGTTGAACAGCAAATTACTGTTCTTTTCATAAAATTCTCGTAGCGATATAAAACCGCCTCTACAACGTAATCTTCTCCTGTAAAAACATACTTAAATACATTCCCCTCACTACTTTCAAACACCTTAAAATTTTTATTCATTTTTGTTTTCTCCTTTCAAATATAAAAAAAGCGCCCTAATAGTTTCGGCGCTGATACGGCAAATTCTTCTGAACTTTTTTATCTACTCTATAAGCAGATATATTCTGATTGTGAAGATAATCTTTCTTGCAATATTTCCTGGGCGGTATTCCATTTGGCTTTTTGGGTTTCTTCGCCTCTTTCCCCAAATATTCGAGAAGATCTTCAAACTTACTTGCTGTTTCTTCGATAACATCATTAAATACTTCAGAAAAAGCTTGAGCTGCTTCTTGTAATGAGATTCCAAATGCTCTCAATGCTATAGCCAATCGTTTACAAGCTTCGTTGAGTTCAGTCATATCCATATTCTTTAACCTCGTATCCGTGTTTATTCAGCCATTCAGCAATAAGATGCCTATGACAAAACTTTGACGGCCCCTCATAGCAAACCAAAACAATATCACGTCCGTTGGACATATAATTCAGTACATCTAAAATATTTGATACATCCAGTGAAACTAACTGTTTGGCAAACTTAAATCGGTAATCGTCTTCGTCGTGATTTCTATGCCACTCTGATAATAATGCACTTGAAGGAGCAAGTACCAAATACTCCAGCCCGTCATATTCTTTCGGCGGTCTGCGGCATACAGAAATTGGAATGATGCTATCCGGTATATTTTTCAAGTTAGCAAAATAGCTTGTATAGATTTTCATTTATCTCCTCCTGAATTTATCAACGCTTTTAACAGCGCCGGTTTTCTTATTTACGATGCGATAACAGAATTCCGTTTCTTCAACAAACATCCACTCTTTCCAATTAAGAGAGTGTGCTGTTAAACATTCCTTCTGCTCTCGTGTTAATCTTTTCGGTTGTTTCATGATTCTCCTTTCCGCAAGCTTTATATAAAGCAAACAATATAGATAAGCGTTCTTGATAAGGCATCTTTGAACTTCCACGAGCTATTGGGTATAGCAGTTTTGCATCTGGATGCTCCTCCAAGAATCCAGCAAATTTTTTCTCCCATCCGAATAGAGGACGTTCAATGATTGCTTCACAAAACTCAATAAATGTCATCTACGCACCTTCTTTCTTATCAGTCAATTTCTTGTACAGTTCCTTTGCTTCATCTCCCTGGAAAGCATTGACAATATCAATCTCTTTCTCCGTTCCTCGCCTCCCGACAATCAGCACCGGAATATCTCCATGTGTATAGTCGAAACTCACAAGGAAAGTATCAGACTTGTTTTTCAGTCCCATCTTTTTTCTCCTTTCTCTTCACTCTTCGGAGCAAGTCTTAAATGTGGACACGACACACATTGCTCAGAAAGATACTCTGTAGCACTGGTCCCACCAGTAAGACCACAACACATTCCAAAAACAGCATTTCCGGTCAATTCCATTTCTGAATAGCATTTGTCATAATCTGTTCTGCAAAAGTCGATAAGCCAACACGCAAATCCTAAAAATATAACAACCACAAGTAATTTCATAATCCCATCTTTTTCTCCTTTCTTTCACCACTTTACATAGCTACTCTCATTGAAATCTTTCTTGTCTTTCAAGGCTCTGCTAATAGCCAGGTCAATCCCTGAACGAGACTTCAAGTGGTAATAATATAAATCTTTATACGGGGTGTTAAGTCTATCTATTCTCCCGGCCGATTGCTTCATAATCTTGTAAGAGTAGTTCTGCGAGTAAAATATAATTGTGTCTGTCTTAATGCAGTTCCACCCTTCAGCTCCGGCATTATACTGCACCAGATAAACCCAACATTTTCCTTCCGGTACCGGTTGATGACAATGCCCATTCCACTCGGCAATCTCATAATCACTTTCCTGAAACGGACAAAAGAGAGTTTTAAGAAGCTCCAACTCATAATCAAAGTTGTAAAATATAATTGCCCGTGGGTGCCTTTCAAGAATCTCCAGCAAAGCAACTTGCCGTGACTCTGCTGTATTGACTATCTTTCTCCAAATATAGCAAAGCCCACCGGCGTTCTGAATTGGTTCATTCTTGTACGGGTCCCAACGGGTTCGTCCTACATCTTTATACATCTCAATGTCATATGACACGACGACATCCTCGTGATGGGAAACAGTGGTTCGTCGGAAATCCATGTTCACCAAAATATCATTTCTATGCCGTATCAACTTTCCAGTGTTCAAATACCGATCCACTTTCGGAAACTTACTGAAACGGCTGTAAACAATATGCTCTCTGGTGAACTCCGTTCGATTCTTGTAGAATCCGTTAGCAATGAAAACCGGAATATAATCCTGCCATGTGTCCCCCGGAGTAGCTGAGAGCAAAATCCATTGATTGTGTTTAGTTATCTTCAAGAAAGACTTTACCCATGCTCCCGAACCAACTACTCGTTGCTCGTCAAATATAAAGAAAGCGTCTGTGACATTTTCGTATTTTTTTATGTTGTTCCATGAATCAACGATTACCGTGTTTTGGTATAGACTTACTTCCGGATTAGTAGAAAGAAGGAAGGGCGAAAGCTCACCCTCCCATTCCTTCGTGTCCCGCTTTCGGGCAGTTGTAATAATGTATAAATCCATTGGCGGGTCTCCCATCGGCATATAATTGTCACCAGCAATGCCGCCAAGAAGTTCTCCATCGTTCAGAAAGAAGTAATAAGCAAGAGCCGTCCTTGATTTACCAGAACCAACATCACCGCAAAGTATGCAGCCATTCTTCATTTGATTGACAGCTTTCATTTGGTAATCGTATAATTCAAGTCCCATTGCTCCTATCTCCTTCCAAATATCAATATTCATCGGGGAACAGGATAGTCGTAACACTCCTGTCCCATTCCGTAATAATCCAAATCTTAGTACCAGACTCCTTATGCTCATAAACTGCAAGAATCCGTTCGCCATCCCTCAAAGACTCGTTGGCTGTCTGCCTATCTTCATCACAGGTATCTCCCCAGTCGCATTGACAATACCTGTCAAGCGAAATGTGAACAAAATCTTTGAATGAGGTGTTTTTCTTCATTTTCGTATCAACACCAATAGTCACAACGACCCGGCCGAGTTTAAACTTAGGTGTCCCGTTTATTGCAAAAACCTCTTTACTCTCCATCTTTTTCTCCTTTCAAAATATCATTCATTCTGTGAATCAACCTCCTGGTCTTCCAAATGTCCGAAAAATACATCATTGTAAACCAGTAGTTTTCGGTTGAGTCACCTTCTTTAATCGGATTACAAAACACATCGCCAACCTTGATGTATGCGGCTACACCAAGAAGCGAGAGATGAATATAACACATAAGTGCAACCACCTCATCAATGTCCTGCGCCACCACAAGAACGTGGTTCTGATAATTAAGATTCGTCTTTTCCAACTGCCGTCTGACTTCATGAATACCAGCAATCAATGTTGCCCCTGCTCCACAGCACGGATCGTGAATAGTGATGTAACCTTTCTCATCGATTTCTTTTGAAACATCATCTACAGCTATCTTTGCCATGAGATCGCAAACATGGTACGGCGTGAAAAATTGTCCGTTTTTTCCATTACCTAAGTTCAATTCCATAAAAAGGCCGCCCAAGAAGTCCTGCTCTGAATTTTCTTCCAAAGCCATTACTGTAAGAGCGGCAAGTTCAGGGAACACTTTTTGATCTTCTTTGCTGTACTTATTGATAATTTTTAAATATCTTTTCTCCCTCTCATCGTAATGACTTTTGTCAACCGGATTGGACAGAGAGCAGGCAAACATCACCACAAAATCTCTCCATACATCCCACGCACGATGGTGAGTAGTAAGCCGTCCGAATACCTTTAGAAATTCCTTTCTCGCATCCAATTTCTTCTGCTGAATTGTCGAAGTTGTGGTGGATTTTTTAGGTTCTTCTTTCTTCAAAATATAATCCGGCATTTTTGGCGGTTCGTACTTAGGAGGCAGAGAAGACGGTCTCGGTTTTACTTCTACTTTAGGAAGCTGCTTTACCGGAGCAACAGTAGGTTTTAGTTTGGCTGTGGATTTCTGCTGCTTCGGCTTCTTTTTCTTCCAAAACGGCATATCTTTTCTCCTTTCGCAAAAGAGCCACCGCCAATTCAGACAGTGGCTCCCAAATATAAATCAGTTGAACGGGATTTCATCCGGTCCCTCCAGAGAATTGTACTTATCAGCAAACTCATCCTCCTCGATGGTTACATACATCGTCTTCAAGTATGCCTTAACACCGGTCTTATCGCTGACTTTCCAGTTGTACGGTCTGATGGTCAAATCAACATTACGGATCTCCGCATAGTCCAGAGAAGCAATCGACTCATCATCAAGCAGAGTCTTAGTCTTCTTTGTGACCATATACACCTTAGGCGGGATGTTGTCGTAGCTCACCTGTACCTGAATATAATACTTCGGCTCATCACCTTCTTCACGGGCTTCAAGGATGCGGATGTTCCAGCCCTCTTCACCGAGCTTCTTTGCCAGTTCCACATCATCGATGATGACACAGAAGTTCCGGCTGCCTTTGCGGTTATACTTTGATTCCTTTCCAGAGAAGTTCCTGAATATAATTCTCGCATTCTCCATGATGATGTTGTCATTTACTCTGTTAGCCATTTTTCATTCTCCTTTTCTAATTTTTTTTATTTAGTTGAAGGGTAGACCTTCCTCGTCATCTTCAGGCTGATTCATAAACTCACGCTTAGCGACAATTTCAGAAATATCATACCCAAGGTCACAATCCATGTGGAACTTGTCATCATGGAACTTCGGACAATCGAAGCACGTAGCGTACTTCATATCGCCACACGGCGGTAGCCACGGTTCAGGAATATCAACATCTGCATTATTTGCTCCAAGCTCCTGAACATACGGATCATCCGATACAAACCACTCAAAATCTCCATATGATGAGATTGTTTTAACAGCTTCGTCCACAAGCTTGTCATAATAGGACCGGTCGATGTCGTCTTCCTTATCCAGTTCACGGACCATTTCAGATTCAAGCCAGCGGTACCCGGATGATCCGGTTGCAGCATAATACTTACCGTTCTGCTCTCTGAGAAGCACTCCTCCGCCAGTATCAGGCTTAACAGGGCAGAAGAGTCCTACCTTTCCAATGAAACGGTAGTTATGTCCCTTCTCAATTTCCGGTCGGAGTTCTGCGCATGTCTTTTCAAAAGTCGTATCAGACAATAAGCCTTTCTTGTAATCACTTTCGGCCTTGGTAAACTGCTTTTCAAAGTCAGTCACATCCGGCATACCCTCATTCATGTCCAAATATAATGCCGACTTAACCTCTTTTGTTTCTGCCATATCCTCAAAGAGAACATCTTCCTTGCTGAACAAGGTCTTGAAGACATATGGAATCTGGAACTGAGTTCCTGTCGCCGTCCATTTGCCAAGACCATCTCCATCCTTGTATCTGGCAATATAAACAGCATCATTTACCAGACACATTCTGTCATATGTAGCCTCGTGTTCAAATGTATAGCCGTACTTCTTACCGAAATCCATAACAAACTGGATAATCTCAGGTGTCGCATCCGGAATCTTGATGGAATCGGTCTTAATGTGGGCAACTGTGTATCCTCGTTTCTGAACTTCATGTTTCAAATCCACCATGAACAAAGCTCCACGTTTCGCCACGATATTGTCGATGTTTCTCGGATCACGGAACGCGTTCTCGAAAGAAGCCGAGGTCAAACCATAAACCGAATTGATTGCTGTCTTCAAAGCGTCTGCAAGCTGCTTGGATGTCATTTCACCCTTGATTACTTTCTGAATATAAGGAGTAAGTTTGCCATCCAGCATCGTATTTACAATCTCCCATGCCTCATGTTTGATGCTGACACGACCCTCGACAATATCACGGAATGCCGTCGTGAATTTCACACCGAATAGAACCTCAGCAATCGCGCTGTGGGGGTGCATGGAAGCGATATCCAGTAACGCGACATTTCCGTACATACCAGGCTCAGAATATACGTATCCGCCTTCTCCAACTTCCTCTCCTCGATACACAGACTTTCCGTTCTCAAAGGTATACCCCGGAAAATATGGAAGAAGACTTCCAGCCTCACCATGAGTCTGCTGAACCATTTCCGGACAAGCTTCTGCCAGGAAATTATAAGTTTCAGCATCAAGATCATGTACCGGCTCTGCAAGATTCCGATAATGGAACTGGTCCTGCGGCTTGCGCTCATTACCAAATATAATCTTGGTTGTGAGTGTGTTTGTCGTATCGTTGACCGTCATGCCTGCCAAGTCTGCCAGAATCTGCCTTGCTGTCCAGTCCGCTTTCAAATAAATAAAGGCTGCCTCTGTTGCAATAACATCGTTATCACAATACTCAGCAACCTTCGTCCAAAGCTCTTCCGGAACCGGCTCATCCCACGGAAGCCCCAACTCCTGATGATGTGTCCCTGCTTTGATGATGCGAATTTCTGCATCTGAGAAGCCCTTCTTCTCCAGCTCCTTTACAGAGATATTTCCCATCTCGATTTCCAGCTTCTTCAAACTCTTTTTGTTTCCAGCAGAAGCGAAGTCATAGACATCCGTATAGGACGCATTGTACGCCTCTCCGAAAAAGCAATCACGGTTAGCTCCTTTCTTCGCCCCAACAATTTTCTGGGACAAATTATAGAGCTGTTCGTTCGTATATCCCATCAACCTTGCATACAAAATATGATTATCGTAACGGCGGCAGTTGAATCCTACCAACCGGAACCGCATCAGTTCCTCAATCTCAGTCGGTGTCGGGTTGATCATCCGTACCACTGGCTTCCCCTCACCCTCAATCTTCCAGTTTACAAGGAACAGGTTCGGGAACACCTCCACATCATAAAATATAAGTTTCGCCTCGTCATTCCTGACGCCTGCCGATGGGTCCGCAGACTTAAACTGCATCTTATTCACAAGCTTGATACAGTAATCTGCCTGA
>CAZKSF010000042.1:0-22752 GCA_964555405.1 uncultured Bacteroides sp. | reverse complement strand
CCAACGACCCCGAGATTACAAATCACGTGCTCTGGCCAGCTGAGCTAAAGAGGCGTTTTTGCTTTAGAGAACTCTCTTGTTCCCGTTTGCGGTGCAAAGTTACGACTGATTTTTGATATGACCAAACATTTTCAGCCTTTTTTTGTTCTTTTCAGATACTTTTTTTGTCTATCATTTATTATATCGTTGATTTTCTGTAGTTTATTTAAAAATTCACCGACAAAAGCACTCGTTGATAAAATATCATTCCTGAATTTGTAAAATTAAAATCAAGCGAAGCATCCACATTTACATTGTCACGCCACTTTATAAGCGATCCTTTGAGTGATACTCTATCGTAAAAATCGGAGGCATAAAATGGCTCACCGTCATTAAGCAGGCTTCCATAACGCGAGTAGAGTGGAAACAGTGGGCGCGATGAGGCGTAAAGAGTATTTGTGAGTGTTAGCCGCCACCAAGACACATCAATACGCGACCACAATCCGGCTGCTTTAAGCCAATCGGCATCGCCGCGGTCACGAGTCAGCGACATGAGCGCTCCCGCACGCAGAATCATAGCACTGAAAGGAGTTACGTACCGCGACAGATCCACACCTATATATGGATTAAAAATCAGATTATCCACCACATGCTGATCCTCGGGAGCATCTTTCTGTTTTGCGAGATGATTAAGCATCAGAAGTCCGCCTGACAGAAAAACACGGTCCGAGGGGTTCCATTCCCCCTGAGCGATAACGCAGAACGCTTCTCTTCGGGTCCTCGACTGCATTCCTCTCCAATCGAGAACACCTTGGAAATAACCGTTTTTGTTCTCTGTGACAATAATCGCCGACCGGAGGTTTCGTTGGAAATATCGTGTAGAATCACTGACAATATAATCAGGTAACTCTCGTGCAAGCAGCGTGCGTGGCAACATGCCCATTGCAAAACGCCAGTTCCGTGGCGATTGGTACAGATAATACAATGTAGGCGATACACGATGACCTTCGAATTCACATCCTATAGGTTGTGTCCATACCACTCCTCCCATTACCCGATGTATACCGTTATCCATACTTAAACCGATTTCGGGAGACAGTTGGGTAAAGAAAAATGTACGGTCAGCCGTATATGCCCGGTCACCCTCGCGGTTATCAAAAACCGACCGGAAATCCAGCTCCCACTCAACCTTTACCGGAACAGAGGCGGAGTCAACCGGTAAAAAATTCTCACCCTTCATCCTGAGAAACGGACAAAGGGTGAGTATCATAATAACTATAAATCTGTGGCACATACGATTATACGTTGAATCGGAAATGCATTATATCTCCATCCTGCACAACATATTCCTTTCCTTCGACTCCGAGTTTTCCGGCTTCCTTAACTCCCGTCTCGCCGCCAAGATTGACGTAGTCATCATACTTGATCACTTCAGCACGAATAAATCCTTTCTCGAAATCAGTATGTATGATACCGGCACATTTCGGTGCTTTAGAACCACGGATAAAAGTCCACGCACGCACTTCATCGGGACCTGCCGTAAAATATGTCTGCAAATCCAGTAGAGCATATGCTGTCCTTATCAGGCGTGACACACCTGATTCCTTCAGACCGGCAGCCTCGAGAAACTCCTGCCGTTCTTCCCATGTCTCAAGTTCGGCGATCTCGCTTTCAGTCTGCGCGGCAACCACAAGCAATTGAGCGTCTTCATCTTTAATTGCCTCCCGGACAGCATCGACATAAGCATTGCCGTTCACCGCCGACGCCTCATCGACATTGCATACATAAAGTACCGGTTTTGAAGTCAGGAGGAAGAGTTCGCGCATAAAACGCTGTTCATCCGGAGTCTCCACGGTCACAGAGCGTGCAGGCAGACCCTTGTCAAGAGCTTCTTTTATTTTTACAAGCACATCAGCCTGCATTTTCGCAACTTTATCGCCTCCGGTCTGAGCCTGCTTGAGAGTGCGTGCAAGCCGACTCTCCACTGTTTCCAGATCCTTTATCTGCAGTTCGGCGTCAATAATCTCTTTGTCACGTACCGGATCAACCGAGCCGTCGACATGGGTTATATTATCGTCGTCAAAGCAGCGGAGCACATGGATTATCGCATCAGTTTCACGGATATTGGCGAGGAATTTATTACCCAGACCTTCGCCGCGACTGGCTCCTTTTACAAGACCGGCTATATCCACAATCTCTACCGTGGCGGGTACCACCGACTTTGGCTGACACATCTCCACAAGTTTGGTGAGACGGTCATCCGGCACGGTAATGACACCTACATTAGGCTCAATGGTACAGAAAGGAAAATTCGCCGACTGTGCCTTAGCGTTGGACAGACAATTGAAAAGAGTAGATTTGCCCACATTAGGCAATCCGACAATACCACATTGTAATGCCATTTTATCTTATTTTTTATACACTGTTACTGTGCGGGTGTAAATCCTTCCAGTGATGATTCAACTACTTCCACAAGGTCAGCACCTTGCTTTCCACGACTTACAATACGTCCTTCCGGATCGAAAAGAATAATAGTAGGAATACTCGAAATTCCATATATATCGGTGGGAATATTCTGACCGTTGATGATCTGGTTCCACGGAAGTTTATGGCGTTCTATCGCTTCAAGAGTATTGGCAGGTTCGTCCCACACTGCAACTCCGAGCACATCAAGCCCCTTGTCATTAAAGCGGCTGTATAAATCTTTTATCGTGGCTGTTTCACGGATACACGGTCCACACCAGCTTGCCCAGAAATCAACGAGTGTATAACGTCCCTTTCCGACATAATCACTAAGGCGTGATGTATTTCCATCGTAAGTAACCTCGAAATCCTTGAACATGCTTCCCTCCGAGGTCTCAGCTTTCCGGACAAGTGATTCGCGGAGTTTGCTGATACGCTGAGTCTTGCCAAGTTCCGGATGTGCATTGATCACCTCCTCAAGCTGTGGTAGATCCAGTTCATAAGCCTTTTGGATAAACAGATAGTAACCCACAGGATTATCAAGATTGGCATTCATAACACTGTCAGTGTATTCCGTATAGCGCTTTTCAATTTCCGCTCCACGTATACGTCCGAGCGAATCGTCGGCTAACGACTTGAATTCATCCACAAGAACCTTTTGGTCAGCTGCCATTTTATTAAGGCGTTCATTCAACGGCGTACCGGTGGCATCACCCGATGAATCAATGGATATATCACCCGGTTCGAGGACAAACAGGGGTCCGCGATTACCCGCTATAACAAGGCGCGCCATAACCGGCACATCAACTGTACCTGTAAATACGGTGGTTCCATCGGTCACATCCACACTGTCAATCGGATTACCGGTATCATAATTCACTATATACGCTCTTGCTCCATTCTGTTCGGCATCCACCGCCGTGGTGAGGGTATAACTATTAGAGACAGTTGATCCTGTGCATGCGGCAAATATAGCTGCAGCTGACACAGCTGAAAGTTTTATAAGTTTCATTGATATATATTTTTTGCAAAGTTACTCATTTTTCCTACTCAAAAAAAGATGTCATCACTGAGTCGGGCGGTAATTCCTTATAAGTATTGATGACTTTTCGGCGTGCCTCGTCCGGACTTACCGTCCTGACATTCTTTTGTTCCGCAACTTTCACCGACGCCGGGGATGATTTTACACTTACAGTCTTGACCTTAGGCGGCTCGGGAACTGCGACGGGTTCTTCCACGTAAGTTATTTCTGTTGTCACTTCCACAGTTTGTGCTACTTCCGGAACTTGTACGGCTACCTGCCCGGCTTGTTTTTCTGCAATGAGCGGCAATTCGGGTTGGATCACTTCCGGTATATCCGGTATATCCGGTTCGGCTCTCTTCTTTGACTTCCGCTCCTTTTTCTTCTTTTTCTTAGGACCCACCATTGCATAGTATGGTTCGACTCTCCCGCTACCGCAATAATGGTCGACAAACCACTTGGCATCCATTGAAGCCAGAATTACAGCCCGTTTACTCGTGGAGGCATGAATGATTCTACCGTCACCCACGTACAATCCCACATGATTGATTTTCTTACCCGAGTTAGTCGAGAAGAACACCAGGTCACCTGCCATGAGGTCAGCCCGGCGTACGGGCGTACACCATTCAAACTGAGCTGCTGAATTTCTCGGCAGCTTTATATCGAGAGCATTCTTGAATACATTAAGAGTGAACCCGGAACAGTCGACTCCGTTTCTGTCAGTTCCGGCAAATTTGTATGGCGTACCTATCCATTTGTCAGCTTCCGACAGCAAACGTGCTGTCACCGGATGGTGACCCGACAGTTCGTTTTTCGACAAGTGCGTAAGTGTCTGACTCTTTTTCGCAGTGTGGGACGTAGCTGTACGGCTCGATTTACAACCGGTCAGCATCACGATTGTAGCGGCACACAGAAATATCAGTATGTGACGGAATAAACAATGGGTATTCATAATATAAGCGAAATTGCAGCGGCAATCATTATTATTCCTAAAAAGCCATAAATAATACGTCCCCGGTTACGGTTGTTCCCTCCGAGCGCCTTTGCCGAACGTGTACTGAAAAACCAGTCCCACCCGGCAATAGAAGCACATAACGCGAGCAATCCGGCAACTGTAAACACACCTGCAAGAATCCACGGCGCTACCGGCGACGGTTCCGATGCCGGATTCACGGACGTGTTACTTTAAGTATGCGTGCGCCGTCATTCTCCGGGTCATGCATTATGTTTACCTCCACAGTGTCACCCGGCAACAGATCTTCTACCACTTCCGGCCATTCAATCAGACATAATGCCCCTGAATCGAAATAATCTTCAATTCCCATATCAAGTGCCTCAGCCTGATTCTCCAGACGGTAAAGGTCAAAATGATAAATCAGTTCGGCTGTAGTATCCGACCGGTATTCATTAACTATCGCAAACGTAGGTGAACCGGTATAATCAGTCTCTACACCGAGCGCGCGGCACAAAGCATTGATGAAAGTGGTCTTACCTGCTCCCATCTCACCTTTGAAAGCATATACTGTTTCATCACCCATAAGAGCGACAAATTCAGCGGCGGCACGGTCAAGATCTTCAACCGACTCTATTCTTATTACTTTTTCCATTGTTCTTACGGTTCTGGTTGTTATTGTTTAGGACTAAGAGTTATAAGTGGTATCAGCATCTCCTCCATGGATATGCCTCCATGCTGGAAGGTGCCGGTGTAATATTGTACGTAGTAGTTGTAATTATTGGGATATGCGAAGAAATCTCTGTTCGTGGCAAAAATATAAGCCGAGGATACATTCGGCGAGGGCAACCCGAACTTCTCGGGACGGCGCACATCAAATACCTGACGTGCCGGATAATCAAGGTTTTTCCCGACTTTATAGCGTAGGTTTGTATTGGTGTTTCTATCCCCTACAACCTTTACCGGCGTTTCCACGCGGATCGTACCGTGATCGGTTGTAAGCACCACCTTATATCCTTTGGCGGCTATGCGGCGGAATAATTCGAGCGCCGACGAGTGACGGAACCAGCTTTCGGTGAGCGAACGGTATGCCGCATTGCTTGATGCAAGCTCCCTTATCATCCGCGACTCAGTACGTGCATGCGACAGCATGTCGATAAAGTTCAGCACAATGACGTTCAGATCATTCTGATCAAAGTTCGCGAAATTCCGCAACAGGCGCTCTCCGCCTGCATTATCATTGATCTTATTATAAGAGAATTTGTTTTTACGGCGGAAGCGTTCGAGCAACGTGGCTATGAGGGGCGATTCATTCAGATTCTTTCCTTCTTCAGAGTCCTCATCCACCCAGAGGTCGGGAAACAGTCGGGCTATGTCAAGCGGCATAAGTCCCGAAAATATGGCGTTCCGGGCATATTGGGTCGCTGTAGGCAAAATCGAACAGTACATCTCTTCCTCTACCGTGAATAATTCCTGCAACAATGGCATTATCACTCTCCACTGATCAAAACGGAAATTATCTATCAATATGAAAAACACTTTCTCTCCGGCATCAAGCAGCGGAAACACTTTATTTTTCATGACATTCGGACTCAGCAGGGGCTCCGAGCCATCGAATTTCATCCATGACTCATAGTTACGTCTCACAAATTTACTGAAAGCCGCATCTGCTTCCGCTTTCTGCATCTCCAGCATGTCGATCATTCCGTTATCAGCCGAGGCGAGCTCCAGTTCCCAGAATGTCAGTTGTCTGTACAGGTCTTTCCAGTCATCAATCGTGTAACTGTCATTTATCATCGACGTGAGCCGTGTGAAATCCTCCCGGTATCCGCTCCCGGCTTTTTCAGCCACAAGCTGCGGTGAATGGAGTATTTTTTTAATCGAGAGCAATATCTGACTCGGATTTACCGGCTTGATGAGATAGTCGGCGATTTTCGAACCGACTGCCTGATCCATTATATTTTCTTCCTCACTCTTGGTAATCATTATTACAGGCACATTAGGCGCCTCCTTTTTGATCAGCTGCAGTGTTTCCAGTCCGGTTATACCGGGCATATTCTCATCAAGTATAATAAGGTCGAACTTAGCGCCTTCAGTCACCATCCGCAGGGCATCCGCGCCATTGTTGACTGTAGTCACATCGTAACCTTTATTTTTCAGAAACATTATGTGAGGCTTCAGAAGATCAATCTCATCGTCAGCCCATAATATGGTATTGTTGCTCATATCTGTTAAATATCAAATAATGGATCATCGCCTTCCGAACCTTCCGGTATGTCATCATCCCGTTTTGTGTCCGGTTTCCTGACATCTTCCGGCTCTTGTACGGGCATCTCTTCAGGCATGTCACCGGCTGCATCTATCACTTCCAGCTCTTCTTCCGGTAAGTCGGGACGCGCATATATCTCTTCGGCTCTTGGATATTGGTCGGGAGGAAGAACAGCCTCGTGTGTCTCGCGCAGACGGGTATCCCCCACTGCTTCGAAATACTGCTCGAACGAAGCACCCGAACGAAGCAATGTGTCGAAATTCTTCACACTTATCATCACCGGAATCACTTCGGGGGGAAGCCGCAATTCCTGATCCGACTCAAGCAGACTCCGGTAGTGATCCAGTTCTGCCTGATTAGCAAACGGCTTTATGATCAGCATACCGAGAGTTCCGAAATTCATCAGCTCAAGATCGAAATCCTTCACCACGAAAGTGGAGAAATTATGGCGTGCTATATCGAACAGCAATGCATTGGCTGAGACTGTATCTGTCGGGAACAGCAACACAAGCTGCTGTGGTTGTTCCGGATTCAGGTCGAATTCAAGCGCTTCGCCGTTGTCATCGGTCAGAGGGACGGAATCATTGCTCAGCCTCTGGCTCCATATACGTCCGCGCGCATTCGATAC
Source organism: uncultured Bacteroides sp. (assembly GCA_964555405.1). Taxonomy (GTDB): domain Bacteria; phylum Bacteroidota; class Bacteroidia; order Bacteroidales; family Muribaculaceae; genus Paramuribaculum. The sequence goes on along the minus strand of CAZKSF010000042.1, from coordinate 15,440 downwards.
ACCGGCATGTAATTTCCGCCCCTGAGCCATTCCCTTTAGATAAGCCGACGCCAGCGGTGTGATGTCTGTTTCCGGGTATCGTTCAAGCATGTCGCGCAATGTGGCGTTGAAGTCATCCGGTCGGTCATCCGTGACGTAGGCAAGCGCATGAAGGAACATGAATTTCGGCATAAGTTTACTCATGGGGAATTCCTTCTCCATACGCTCGTAAGCGGCATGCACCTTCTCGTTTCTATCGTTCAGATAATCGTCATATGTTTCGGCGTATATTTCCTCCTGGCGTTCCTCCATGCGGCGCAGATTCTCGAAATAATCGGGATCGCGCATCGCCACACCGTAAGCCGATTCCGGGAATTCGTCCACAATCAGCCGGCGCAGACGTTCTGCCTCCGCATTATCGCCCGAACGCACTGCCATCAGATACATATTGTAATATGTCTCCAGACGATATATATTATCGGGATATCGTGTAAGCAGCGTGTTGAACTCGCTTTTTGCCGCACCGAAATCCTCAAGCTTATCTTTCAGAATCACACCCATATTGTACAGACCGTCCTGAATCACCTCATGTGAGGTAGTTATCTCGGCTTCACCCTTCGGAATCTGTTTCAGATAATATTCCGGGTAATGCGGATCCTGTTCGTGTGCGAGCTGTTCTTCGTCGGGAGTTTCGGTTTCGCCGTCCTCACCCTCCGCCTCATTATCGTCTCCATCACCCGAAGAGTCATCAAAGTCATTGAAACTGAAAGCTGCCTTATTACGTCTGCGCCAGTCATCTTCCAGCTTACGGCTACCCCATCGCTTCTGGAATTCGGTCTTGCCGGCATTCCTGGTAGCGGTATTGTAGAAATACCACGATTTATCGGTATTCTGTACAAAAGTCGTAGGCTCGTTATTTGCCGAGTGATTCAGGCCCGTGCCGTTCGCCTGTTGGTTGGCAAGGTATTCCTCACGTTTGGCGGCATCGGCTTCTTCCTTCTCTTTTTTCTTCAGCTCCTCTATGATTTTATTAATCACTGCAAGCTGTTCGTCCGGCGTCATGGCTGCAAGGCGCAGAAGCGAGTCCTGCAATGCGACATTCTGCGAATACACTGCCAGTTCGTCAAGCACGTCGCTGCGGCGCTTGATACCTGCATAACCCGGATAATCCTCCCCTATCTGGGTTATCGACTGTGAATAACATTCCTGGGCCTTGTCATACTCGTGCCGGTCGAAATACAAAGCCCCCAGGGTAAGTCCGGCGATGGCGCGGTCAATCCCTTGCCGCGTAGACTTCTCCATAGCCAGCCGGTAGTTTTCGATAGCCTTAGCGGTATCGGCGCGTGAAAGATACAGGTTGCCTATCGCATAGTAAATCTGGTCGAGATATTCGGCGTTGCGGTCATATCTTGTCATGCGCCGGAGAGCCTTCACTTCGGGTTCGATGTCCGTGCCGCTGTACACCTCGCTCTGCTTTATACGGGCGTTGAACTTGGTGCGGTAATCGGCACCCGACGATGATCCGGCTTTTCCGAACGCGTCATAGGCTTTCTGCCGGTCGCCCAGACGGGCATATAGCTGGCCAAGCAGAAAATTCATTCGTGTACGCTGCGCTCCCGATGAGTATTTCACCGCCTCGGTGAGCATCGGAGCCGCCGATTCATAATCATGACTCTTGATATAGTAGTCAGCCCAGGTCATGTAGTAAAGCTCCTTCATTGCCGAAGTGGCGAGTTGATCCGGTTTTATACGTTTCAGGATTGTCTCGCCTTCGAACAGCCAGTCAAGGGAGATATAACTCCGTGCCTGCCATATCTGCGACTCGGTGACGATACGCGGCAACCATGTGAAATGCCTCGATATATAGTAGAATGTCGACGACGCGCCCAGAAAATCACCGTTATAGTACTGACTGCGCGCCATCATCATCCAGGCATTGTGCATGAACGGATTATATTCGTCGCGCTTGAGCCATGCCTTGTATTCCGGATCGTTCGACTTTCCCGACTTGCGTTTGGGACGTTTTTTTATCGAGCGCAGCTGTATCGCTTTCTGAGCTTTCTCTATCGAACGTGTGAAGTCAGCCGACGGCTGGGGCATCGACTCATGACCGTACGCATCCACCGGATGTATGGGTACCAGCGACGTATAGTCATCTTTGTACTCGTCCTCCATTTTGCGGAGTGTCGACTTGTAATGCTCGTCGCCGTTGAAGTAAATATTATATCGCGTTATAAAAGCCTGATACTTCCGTGAAGCGGCTGTATTTTTTTGCGGACTGCACGACACAAGCACCACCGGCATGAGCAACAGCAGTGCGAATACATTCAGAATATGTCGTAAGTATTTCGGTCTCACATCTGTATAACGTCGTTCAGCCTCGAATATTGCGAAGACTCCTGTACCGCAGACGGGCGATTCCCCGCTCTGCCGCACATATCGCGTACACAGCAGTCTGCACCATTACTATCAGGGCGGAACACGGCACATCGATGAGCGCCCCGGCAAAAAGCCCCGACACACATGTCACCGACGAAACCACCACCGACACAAGCATTATCGTGATATAACGGCGGCAATAAAGTTCCGCCACAAGTTGCGGCAGTGTGAGCATCGACAGCAACAGCATTATACCTGCCATGCGTATGGTGAGCACTATGCTCAATGCCACAAATATCATCATTACCGTATTGATCAGACGGACGGGCAGATTGATCACTTTTGCAAAATCGCGGTCAAACGCGCACACTATAATCTGCCGGTATGCCGCCGTGATGAAGATTATCAGCGACACCGTGAATATGCCGTACATCCACAGGTCGGCAAGCGTCACCGTCAGAATATTTCCGAAAAGGAATGTATTGAGCTCCGGGGCATATCCGGGAGTGAGGAACACGAATATCGTACCCACAGCCATTCCCAATGCCCAGAATACAGCTATCGCCGAATCATCGCGCATACGTCCCCGCGCGCCTATCCACTCTACTCCCAAAGCTGTTCCTACCGCAAATACGGCAGCCATCATCACAGGACTGACTCCCAGCCAGTACCCCAGTCCAAGTCCGCCGAAACTGGCATGTGTGAGACCTCCGCACAGCGCCACGAGCCTGCGGGTAATTATGTATGTTCCCGTTATGGCAGCCGCGACCGACATAATGCATATCGCGGTCAGCGCATAGCGGAAAAATGTCATTTCAAGTAATTCGCCCATACTCCTCAAATCGTAGTCACCGCGCGGTTACTGCGTATATCCTCCACTATCATCAGCAATTCGTCACGCACTGCCGCCGGCAGTTCAATGCCCCGCTGTGCTATGCTTCGTGCCCATGGTGCAACATCATCCGGCAGGAGTGTCATAAGCACATCTCGGAATTGCTCTGTTTCCTCATCGCTGTATTCATCACTTTTTCTGCCACGATAAGCGTCGAGTTCCTCGTCATCGAAATAAACCGGCTCCTCGTCCAGCCCGGCAATCAGTGAGTCACGCTCGCACACGGCATGTCTGCCGCAGCATCCCTGACCGTTCGCCGTTGCATCGTCCGTCGCCGGGATTTCCTCCTTCGTTCCGTTGGCCTTCGTATCGGGTCGGTGAAGCACGCGCAGTATTATTCCGGTACCTACTATGGCTCCGAGCAATATGAATATTACGTCACTCATATTTCAGCCGGCTGCCTCTTCGCTATCGCCGACCTCTTCCACACGGAAGCCGAGTCCGGCAAGTTGTTCCCAATAACCCGGATATGACTTTTCGACACATTCGGCACCGTCAATCGTAATTCCGGGTATGAACGAGGCTACCGGTGCCAGCGACATAGCCATGCGGTGATCGCCTCGCGCGTCAAACTCCGGTAAATCGGCAACAGGAACCTGTCGTCCCTCCCAGGTGAGAGTGCCTTCGCCTTCACGGTCGATTACGAATCCTGCTTTTCTCAATTCTTCGGTAAGGGCAGTCACCCGGTCGGTTTCTTTTATCACAAGTGACTCCAGGCCGGTTGCCTTGAATGGCACGCCGATCATACAGCACGCCACAATGGCAGGTTGCGCCAGATCGGGATTGGCGCGGAAATCATATATCAGCCGTGGTGTCAGTTCCGGCGAACCACACAGCGTGATACTGTTCTCATCGTCATTGCCGCTCTCTTCTTCATCCGGTTCAGCCTCACCGCAACCGAGCTGCCCGAACAGCTCCGGCACCACACGGTCGGCTTGCGCGCTCCGGCGGTCAAGACCTGATGCGGTGATCCAACCTGCCGTCACCGCGACCAGTTCCGCCCAGAACGACATTGCACTCCAGTCGCGCTCCACTTCGGCAGTCGGCGCGGGCGTGTAATCGCCGGGCGATACGGTGATCACATGCTCACCACGGTCATATTCGGCATCTATGCCACGTTGCTGCATCATATCAAGTGTCTGCTTGATATATGGCTCCGAGCCAACGGTTCCGTCGAGATGCAGTGTCAGTCTTTCGGTCATGCGTGGTGCCACCAGCATGAGCGCCGATATGAATTGTGAACTTATTCCGGCATCTATCGTGACCTCTCCTCCCCTCAGCACTCCGCCGGTTATCCGTAACGGTGGGAATCCTTCCTTACCTTCATAGTTGATCAGGGCGCCGAGGTGTCGCAAAGCTTCCACCAGAGGTCCTATCGGACGACAACGCATACGTTCATTCCCGTCAAGCAGCACTGTGCGCCCAGGTGTCACGGCAAAATAAGCTGTAAGGAAGCGCATCGCTGTTCCGGCAAGCCCGACATTCACATATTCCGCATCGCTGTCTGCCAACACCGAACGTAATATCTGTATATCCTGTCCGCACAGGTCATCCGGCAATTCCACCGGCGGCTGTTGCGCCAGCGCGTCAATAATCATGCGTCTGTTTGCCACGCTTTTTGACAAAGGCAGCGTGACGCTCCCTTCAATCATCTCTTCAGGAGGAAATATTCTGAGTTTCATAACCGCAAATTTACACATTTCTTCCCTTATACACATCAGCCCTATGCCACATTATCTTAACCGAAGGACGAATCTAACGGTATTATTAGTAATTTTGTGCCGCAAAAATATCATACATATGACTGCTTTCTTTACCATTCTTCTGCTTGTCGTATCAAATGTGTTCATGACCCTCGCATGGTACGGTCATCTCAAGATGCAGGATCTGAAATGGATCGATCACACCACCCCCCTGTTCATTGTCATCCTAATTTCGTGGGGAATCGCCTTGCTCGAATATTGCTGTCAGGTGCCTGCCAACCGAATGGGATTCACCGGCAACGGCGGTCCGTTTTCCCTGATGCAGCTCAAGGTCATCCAGGAGGCTATCACTCTGGTGATTTTCACGGTATTCACTGTGGTGTTCTTCAAAGGCGAACAGCTTCACTGGAATCACTTTGCCGCTTTTGTCTGTCTTATTGCCGCTGTTTACTTCGTTTTCATGAAATAATAGTGTCATGAACATGTTTGGCACGATGTTTGTTGTATAGACAGTAAAAATTATTACTGACATGGAAGATAACAAGACTATCGAAAGGATCGAACCGGGTAAATATGTTGAATTCGGCTATGATCTCTACAAAATCGACGATAACGGTGAGGAACTCATGTATCAGACTCCTCAGGATTCTCCGGAACAGATTATTTTCGGTGTTACTCAGGGCGTGTTCCGTCCTCTGGAACTCGCGCTCGAAGGTAAGGAAGCCGGTGATGAATTTGATGTGCGCATGACTCCCGAAGAGGGTTTCGGAACTTACGATCCTGAAAAAATTGTCGAACTTGAAAAATCCCTGTTTGAAGTCGAAGGCAAATTTGATGACGAACTCGTCAAGATCGGCGCTATGATTCCGATGCTTAACCAATATGGTTATCAGATGATCGGAAAAGTAGTGGATATTACCGACTCTCACGTAAAGATGGATTTCAACCACATACTCGCCGGAAAGAACGTGCGTCTGCGCGGCAAGGTAACTCTTGTGCGTGATGCCACTCCCGAAGAACTCCATCCCGCTGAAGGATGTGGTTGCGGTTGTCACGGCGACAGTTGCGGCGATGAATGTGGCTGCGGCGAAAATCACCAGCACTGTGGTGACAGTGAGTGCGGCTGTAAATAACGAATTGAATTGTTTTGAATCGGGGGTGTTCTTCATTGAACACCCCTTTTTTCATGCACATCACCCTGGGGCAGGTGCAGTTATTCCGGTTATCGTTTCGGTTGTTTGTGAAAGCGATATTGTAAATGCACAAGGAAGTAGGACGGTACACTGTTATACGAGGTTTCTGTCCGTTGAGTTGCACTGACACGATACGACACACTCTTGATCTGACGGAGAATGTCGTAACCGTCCGCTATAAATACAAGCGACCCTCGGAGTAAGGATTTGCTTATTCGGGCATTCCACACCGCTTCTGTCGTGTTCAGACTTGTGTCACGAAAGCCCCTGCGGGTATATAATGTAAAATCCGTGCCGATACTCCAGTTTTGAGGCAATTTTAACGATGAAGTCACTCCATAGTTGAGGCTCCACAAATCAGTACTTTTCACCCCCGGTTCTGTCATGTCATAGCGCGTGTAATCACCGTTGAATACAGCGTTGATGATGATGCTGTTTTTTGACCACTGCAACCGGAAATTTTCCTTGACGGTATAGACGTACAGATAAAAGCGCGACATGTCATCTTCGCTCTCTGCCTGCAATGTCCGCGAAAAGTTTTCGCTCCGCTTTGCATAAAAGTCTGTAGTGGTCGATACATACCAGGGACTATTCTTACCCAAAAAAGAAACAAAATTATAATTCATCGTCAGCGTATAGTTCCCGTCACCGTAAGTTGGAATTAAAAATGTCTCTCCGGTTTTTGTATTGAACACACTGCTAAGGCTCATTACATTATATGACTTCCGATAGTGCACCTTGACAGTATGATTCCTTATGTTACGGTCGCGGTAAAACGCATATAATCCGCCACCCCAATTCCTTTGATTGCGGATATCCTGACTTCCGGTGTAATGGATCAGTCCGTCTGTAGGTCGTGACACAAACTCCAACAAGGGAACATCACTTTCCGAATAGAAACCGTTTATAATCCAGTACCAATGTTTATAATGATCTTTTGGTGAGATATTAATCATCAATGTCGCGGATGGCAGATAGTGCGTGCGGTGGAGACGCTGAGGTTCATCATCGGTTATATATAAAAGCCGTTTGTCGGAAATGTTCAAGGAAACTATCGGATTTACCGATAAACCGTAGGTACTGTTTATTCTGAAATTCTCAGAATTATAGGGGTCAAATTGTATCAGGTGGCTGTCGGTTGTCTCATTGCTGTAATAGCTTTGACTTGGGTCAAAAATACTTCGCAATTCTCCGGCATCTGCCGGTACGTAGCTCAACGGAAGAGCTTCACTGAGACAATCAAGTAAATACGCCGGCGAGTTACACGTTGTCTCTGCATGGGTGAACTCATATTTAAGCGGCAGGCGGATTAAATGATTGTCAAAAAATGGGTAAGCTCCATGTTTGTTCTGAACAGTTTCGAATTGTCGGGGCGGTTGTCCCTGTACAAATGCGAGTATATCGGAGCCAGCTGTTCATCGCCGAAGGTATACCTGTAGCGTTGCCAGTCCTCCCCGTGGTTGCCCGTATAGGACGCCTGCGCTCCGATGGTCAGCATGGTCGGCTGGAATTTTCCGTCCGACAGATTTATTCGTGTTTCTGCCTTGACTTTTAATCCGTCATAGCGTTCACGCGATATTTTTTCGTTACCCCTGCGGTTTATCAGATTTTCGTTCTCATCTCTCGAAGTGGTTTCATCGTGCTGGTCGTTCCGTTTCTTCCCGTAGCTAAACTCCGGATACAGATCGAATATTACCCGACGTCCGATTTTCGTGAAGTAGTGATGCGTCGTGGAAAAGGTTAACGATTTATTGCGCGATGAGAACAGACGTTTCACCTGTTCGTTACCCCCCGTCCGATATATCTCGCTGTACATGTCTTCATTATATATCCTGTCGGTGTTCAGAACATCGACCCCTCCAGTTAACTCCCATCTGTCCTTGAATCCTTTTGCCACGTAAGTGACTCCCCCTCTTTGCGATGTCTGCACTCCCGTCGGATCCTGGGAATCAACTTTAAAGGCACTGTCGTCTGCTCCGGGAACTTTGCTCGTGGAAAGATTATTGGCATTGCCGTATGCTGTCATTGACGTGAAGTCAGAGAACCACATACCGAATATTTTGCCCAGATAGCGCTCATGACTACCATAGCCGCCCTCCGCATTCATACTGCCTCCTACCGAATACTCCCTTTTCAGCCTCACATCCATCACATAGTCCTTCCTGCCCACGTTTATGTCCATTAGCTCTGCCTCGCGGGTACGCTTCTCATATACGGCGATATCCTTAACCGTATATGCCGCTATATTCTCCAGCATCAGCTCATTCCTGTCATTAAACATATTCTTCCCGTTGAGCATCAGTACGTCAACCTTTCTGCCATTTACACTGATAACACCTTGGGGATTCAGGGTCACTCCCGGCAATTTCGAGATCAGTGCATCAAGGGTCGAGCCTTCATCCATCACAAACGCATCTGCATTGTAGATAAGTGTGTCGCCTTTGTGGTAGAACATGACTTTTGATGCCGTTACCGTCACCTCGCCTAACTCTCTTACCCGGCCGCCTTCTTCACCTGTTTCCGGCTTCATGTCAGCATATAGTTCCACGATGACCGGACTGCTCGCGCTGTCCGGAACCTCGAAATCCTGATATGACGTCTCGTACGATTCCGAAAGTACACCCATGCGCGCACCTACCTCATAAACATATTTGCTGTACACCTGATAACGTGCCCTCATTTTTGAGGTTGGTCTTTTGGTGAATCTGTGATCCGCTGTTCCGTTGACTCCCAGATCCATAGTTGCGAACGGAGCCTTTGCCGGTACGCCGTTCTCTCCAAGGTAAAATAATTCTATATGTCCCATGAGCGGTTGACCTGTGGCTCTGTCCTTTAGCTGGAATTGTATTACAAAAGGATTATCACCCTTGGATATAAATGGAAATAGCAATAAAATAGCAAATATGATCAGTAGTCGGCGCATAAAAAATTTTTTTGCAAAAATACAATTTTCCTGAACCAAACCTAATGTTTTGTTACTTGATTTTTCAAATTAACTGATTTTTATTCGTTAAAATTTCACAATTAGCAAACGAATGTAAAGTAAAGATCTATTATACTATACAAATTGAGTTTTGAGAATGATTACAAATAATCTAACAGGTTGGCTCCTCAATACCGGAAACCAGCCTTTTCGCGTTCCAAAACACATCCCAAATTCAATCTCACAAAATAAAGCGAATATCCTGACTTTTTTGAGATAGCCGTATCAAATTCCACCAATCCCTCAATCGACTTATTTCCACAAGTGGGTGTTTTATGCCACTTGTGGAAATAAGTCGATTGTTTTGGTTATCTTTTTACCCTAATGTATAACTATATAAAGCGAAACTGATTTTATAAAAAAATTAGATTATATTATAAAATCAACTTCTCTAATAGTTTTATCCTACACTCTCATTAAGAAGACTACGGAATTTACCCACATTTGAATGGAGGGTGTGGTAAATAGTTTCTCTGGCCGTGAGGTTTAGAAACTTGAAGCCCGGCAGAGTGGTCTGCCGGGCTTCAGTGTTTTTTATGGGAATTGTGTATCAAATTCAATCTATATTACGCCGGAGGCGTCAGTGCGATAAGTGTAAAAAATAATGTGTTTTCTTGCAAAAGGTCTCTCAGATCAATTAGGCTTGATAGTACCTTCGGGGAGAAACATGCGCAAAGTTAAACCCATTATTCCAATCCACCAAATTTTTTGCCATAAAAACACACTTTTATTCTACAAAATGTCACTTTTATTTCTTTTCAGGTAGTATAGTGCCATTTTTCACCCTATCCATGACATTTGCAGGCGGACGCCCGGCTGCAAGCTCATCGCGCATGAACTCCATATACGGCGCTACATGCTCGAAAAACATTCTGTATCCTTCACACAGATAATTCAATCCGGGCTCGCCGGCTGACGTTTCCGCAAAACGGTTGCGGGGACATTCGCCGTTGCAGGCAAAAAGCCAACGGCACTCACGGCAACGGCGCGGCAACGACTCACGTTTCGCGGCTCCGAAGCGTAATTGCTGCTCCGACATCATCATTTCAGCCAGAGGGGTATCACGAAGATTGCCCAGACGGTATGACGGGAACACAAAGTGGTCGCATGAATAAACCTCTCCGTCATATTCCATCACAGCGGCATGACCGCACGTGGGAGCGAGTGTACATACTCCCGGCAGATAACCCGCCCAGTTGGCAAGCGTCGAATCAAAAATCTGGACGAATATTTTACCGACATCCTCCCGTACCCACAGGTCAAATATCCGGCACAGGAATTTTCCCCACTGCCCGGGAGTCACCGAAAAATCGGTCACCTCATATCCTCTGTCAGCCGCTGACGCAAGTCCGTCAGGAGTCATGCGTTCCACCACAGGAGTAAACTGCAGATACTTACACCCTGCCTCCTTGAAGAAATTGTAAAAATCGTCAGGATAATCGGCGTTGAAGTCATTGACTACCGCCAGTGCGTTCCACTCTACATTATGGCGTTGCAGCAGGCGTATTCCTTTCATCACACGTCGGAAAGTGGGTTCTCCGTTCCGGCTGCGGCGGTATTCATCGTGAAATTCCTCCGGACCGTCAATCGAAATACCCACCAGCCATCCGTTTTCGCGGAAAAACCTGCACCATTCGTCATTCAGCAGAGTACCGTTGGTCTGAATGCAGTTCTCGATATTCATTCCCTTGCCATATTTGCGCTGCAATTCTATCGCTTTACGGTAAAACTCGACCGGACGCAACAGTGTCTCACCTCCATGCCATGTAAACTGCACGTTATTGCCCGGCTGAGCCTCGATATACCGGCGGATATATATTTCGAGCATATCGTCACTCATAACACGCCGGGAGGAAGTATTTCCCCCCGGCGTAGAGTAGTATTTTGATTTCTCGAGATAATAGCAGTAATGGCAGGCAAGGTTGCAGGCAGCCCCGGCAGGCTTGCACATCAGGTAGACAGGTCTCTCGAATGGATTCGACTCGATATTGTCTATAGCCATCTCCAACTATGAAAAGCGATCACAGACGTGCAGGTACGCTGTCGGCAGGAGCAGCGCCTTCAGGATATCCGTTGAGGATAAAGTCAACAGGAATTCTGGTAAATACGAGATAGTACTGGTGAGGGGTCTCATTATTAGGATCCTCTTCCTCGGTGAGGATACCTATCGAACCGTCGGGAAGTACTGTCATTGCCGAATATGCCGATGCCAGATCGGTTACCTTGAAACTGGTAGGCCATGTCTTGGCGTTGTCTTCAGATACGTAGATGGTCACATCCTCACGACTGTTGGGTGAGCCGGGGAGCGACTGAAGCAGTATGTCTTTACCGTCGACCGTATAGCGGAGTATATCACCGTTGCAACGCGGATCCTTCAGATCCTCTGCTTCCCAAGGTTCGCCCCAGGTTTCGCCACCGTCAGTCGAAAGCGAGAATACGCGGTTACCGCCGCGACGGCTGCGGATGCTCATGAGAACCGATCCGTCGGCGAGTTCCACAACTTTTGATTCGTCGCCGTCGAAAGTTCCGGGGTTCTTCGAAACATTCCAGGTCACGCCACTGTCATCGCTATACACGGTGTAGCATGAAAAATCCTTTACGTCCTTTTCACGTACTACAAGCACATACATGATGCGGCCGGTGCTCAGCTGCAGGGCAGCGCCTGACGATGCGAACGCACCTTCTACATTCTTAAGGGGAGCCTCTTCGCCGACACATATCATTTCGGCTATGTCAACCGGAGCTTCCCAGGTAAGACCGTTATCGCGAGAGCGCGATACTACCGAGTGACCGGGAGCATCCTGCCACAGACCATTGCCATGAGTCGAGATACAGATAATATCACCTGTGTTGCGGTCAACCACCAGAGCGGGGTCGCCATAACCGCCTCCTTCGTCATGAGCGGCTACTGTTATGTACTCGCTCCAGGTGCGACCACCGTCGGTCGAACGGCGGCACACTACGTCGATATTACCGGGCAGGTCGCCGTTTGATTCGATACGCTTGTCGGCAACAGCCACCAGATCACCGTTTACTGCAGTGACAATAGCAGGGATACGATAGAATTTCGAATCGAAATCACCGGGTGCGAATACAACCGTACGTTCTACTTTGGGTTCCTCCGCGGACTTGCCGGAGTTGCATGAACCAAGGATACCGGCGATTGCTGCTGTCAGCATGAGTCCGGCGCTAAGTGATACTTTCTTGAAAAGATTCATGTTTTTAAGGTTATGATTAGTAATGTACAAAATTACATATTATTTCGGATGAAAACTAACTTTAAATGAAAAAAGTAATAAAAAGAGGTCCCCATACGTTAATTAGGCGATGAATATTTATGATTTACGACGTTTCGGCATCGCGGCTTTCATGGTGATTTCGGTTACCGTAGTAGCGTTCTTTCTGTACTACTCCAACCAGATAGTGCGTCAGCTTGCCGACCAGGAGCGTTCGCGCATGCAGATATGGGCTGACGCTACCAAGCAGATCGTGAACCTCGATTTCACGGCTGACGATGCCGGACTGGAGATGGAATTTCTCCGCAGTATAATCGAAGACAACCGCACCATTCCCGTATTGCTCACCGACGATGAAGGAAATATCATCAGTCACCGCAATTTCGACCTGCCCGATCCGGTGGATTCACTCAATCCGCTTTATATCAGCCCAGCCAATGCCGATTTCCTCGAACAGAAACTGAACGCACTCCGCGCCGGTCCGAATGTAATACACATCACCATTTCGCCTGACTATCTGCAGCACCTTTATTATGAGGATTCGCGTCTGCTCCGGCGCCTGAGTTTCTACCCGTACATACAGGTGCTGGTCATGATAGCGTTTATTATGGTGGTTTATTACGCCGTAAGCTCTACCAAACGGGCTGAACAGAACAAGGTGTGGGTGGGTCTGTCAAAAGAAACGGCACATCAGCTCGGCACACCCATTTCATCGCTCATGGCATGGATGGAACTCCTCCCCGACGAAGGCGTGCCGTCATATATCGTGGATGAAATGAGTAAAGATGTGCACCGGCTCTCCACCATCGCCTCACGTTTCAGCAAAATCGGTTCTCAACCTAATATGGAGAATCACGATCTCAACTCCATCATCGCCGGCAGTGTCAGTTACATGTCATCGCGCATATCCCCTCACATCGCCCTGCGTTTCCTCCAACCCTCCGACGCTCTGCCGGTCAGTGTCTCACCTCCGCTGTTCGAATGGGTAATGGAAAATCTGATAAAGAATGCCGTAGACGCCATGCCCGAAGGGAGCGGCAGTATAACCGTGTCAACATTCTCCGAATCCGGCAAGGCTGTCATCGAGGTAACCGATACCGGAAAGGGTCTGCACCGTAAAAATTTCGAGACCATATTCAATCCCGGATTCACCACTAAGAAACGTGGCTGGGGACTCGGTCTTACTCTCGCCCGGCGTATCATCGCGCAATATCACAAAGGGCGCATATATGTCAAAAACTCGGAACCAGGTGTCGGAACCACGTTCCGCATCGAACTCCCGTCACCCGACAAACAATCATGACTAAAGCCAATAATTCAAAAACACTTTTTGTAACCGATCTCGACGGAACGTTGCTCGGATCGGACTCGCGGATCAGTGCAAAATCGGCGCAGATACTCACCGATCTGGTGTCGTCAGGCATAAAGATAACCGCCGCCACGGCACGCACTCCGGCGACCGTCGACGGATTGCTTCGCGGTTCCGGTTTACGTCTGCCGGTCATAGTCATGACCGGAGCGGCTTTATGGGATCCCGTCAAACGCAACTACATTTCTTACCGCGCCATCGAGACAGATGTAGCAGGTGAGATACGTCAGCTGATGACCACATTTGGCTTACGACCGTTTGTCTACAGACTCGACAGCCGGGGTATTCTGCACACCTATCATAACGGTCCGATGACTAAAGCCGAGAAAGCGTTCGCAGCCGAACGTTCGCGCCTTCCGCTCAAGCGCTTGCATCTCGATCATCCCGATGGCGAACTTAACGTCACAGGCACTGTACTGTTTTTTGCCATAGGTACACGTGAGAATGTATATGCCTGTGCCGAATCACTCCGCCTTCTCGGAAGTTGCAGCGTATCGGCATATAACGATATTTTCAATCCTGATTCCGCCTACATTGAAGTCATGGCGGAAGGCGTATCAAAGGCTACAGCGGTAACCGAACTGGCGAAAAAGCTGAAAGTAAAATCTGTAACCGTATTCGGAGACAACCTCAATGACATACCCATGATGCAGATCGCCGACCATGCCGTGGCGGTTGCCAATGCCCAGGAGGAGGTGAAAAACATCGCTGACGAAACAATCGGGTCGAATTTCGAGGACGCAGTGCCTTTATATATAAAAAAGGTAACAGGATTTTAAGGAGATTAAAACAGAGTCCTCAGTACATCCAGCGACCTCAGCGAAGTAAGCGATGCGTAATGTGTCGACATATACATGATAGCCAGGTCAATCACACGGTTACGTTCGGTTCTTGTGAACCGGAAACAACTCAAATTTGCAAAAGTCATCCGCGACAGGCGGTAGGCGGACCTCGACTCGGCAACGTCAAGCATCCGGTGGTCAAGCTGGGCATACGCCCGGAACCGTCCTTCATCGAGATCAAACACATATCCCGGCGAATACGATTCCCAGTCAGGCTCTATACCTGCAAGACGCGAAAAATGAAGCATGAAACAGATGTGGAAGTTTGCCGCCTCACGCACATTCATCAGCCCGAGGTGGCGGATTGCAAGAGTGATGTAGTCGAAAAGTGATTCATCCTGCACCTGCTCATGGAGTACGGCAGAAAGCATTTCCGAAATAAAGACAGCGACAGCATTTTTCACCGGATTGACATATACGGCATTCATCGGCACCATCGGGCGGCATTGTGACAAACGTATCAGATCACTGCCGTGCCGGATGTCACCTAACCCTTCGGCCACACTCAACGGCTGCAGTATCGCCCGATAGCGCGTGGCTTCACGCGATCGCCCCGCCGGAATCAGAAACGACACACGCCCGAACTCCCGTGAGTAAGCGTTCAGGATAGTTGTCCGGTCGTTTACCGGAGTACTTCGAAGGACTATAAAGGTCAGATTTTGCTTCATTAACGGCAAAGTTAACCACCTTTTCGGAGAGGAAAAAGAAAAAAATCGAGAAAATCACGAAAAAACTTGATCAAATTTTGCAAAATCGAAAAAAGTATCTAACTTTGCAATCGCTTTTGCAGGGATAACCACCTCAAAAGAACGATGGCCCATTCGTCTATCGGTTAGGACGCAAGATTTTCATTCTTGAAAGAGG
>CAZKSF010000041.1:0-23747 GCA_964555405.1 uncultured Bacteroides sp. | reverse complement strand
ACCGGTATCGGCACGGCTTACTATGTCGGCAGCCATGATATAGGGAGTGATAGGGAAGTTGAGACCGCCGAGACGACGGGGCATCGACATACCCATCAGACCCGCCTTACGGCATACGTCAAGATTCTGTTCAGTGCCTGAAGCATACTTGACACGACCGTTTTCCACGGTAGGACCTTCGTGATCGACGCTTTCGGCATTGTCGGCGATAGTGGTGCCGCAAATGTCACCTACGATCTCGAGCACGCGGTCGTAAGAGTCCATTGCGTCGTCAAAATCGATGGGGGCGTAGTCGTAGTTCTGAGCATCGGCAAAGTCGCGCTCCTTCAGAGCAACGATCTTCTGCATGAGAGGATGGTTGAGATGATGCTTCAGATCGGGATTATCAGTATAAAAATTAGCCATCGTGCTTTATAATTTATTTCTGTTTTTTTGTCAATGTTATTCCTATAACGTAGTAGTGCGGTACATACTTCAGAATAGTACTGGACATGTCCGGAGAAATTTTGTTTTCACCGCAGAAACGGAATACGTTGTATTTCTGGTCGTACCAGAATGAACCCAGTAATACCAGTGGTATATATTCATTCTCTTTCCACTCAGTGGTAATGAACGGACGAGTGCTGTAGCTGAAGAACGGTTCGGTTGAATCAGGAGCGTACTGAGGTTGCAGATTCAGATGGTATATCCGTGTTCCCATGTCGGGCAATTCAAATAAACATGATATCCGTTTTCCTCCGTCCTTAGCGTCTGACACAGGCAGAAATCCCACGTTGATTTTCTCAGCAGCGGAATAAATGCCTTTTTCAGCGTCGTACATATTCTCAGGCTTTATATTCTTCTGGTCTTCCAGATCAAAATCAGTCAACATCGTACGATTGGAAAATATTGACGAAAAGCCAGTTACATTACCGTTGACAAGAGAATCACCGGCATATTCCCTGACTTTGATTTCGATTCGATATTGATCGTCCACCAGGCCGGAGATGTCAAACGAATACAATTCGTAACCGGCGGCGCTAAGTAGAGAGGAATAGTCCTGGAAAGTCGGTTCAACCGGTTCAAGCACATATGCACTTGCCGAGAATGAAGCCAGAACTGCCAATATTGAAAAAAGCCCTTTACGGAATGACATGACAAATTGTTATTTGGAATTCTTCTTGTAATATTTGATCAGCTTGGGCACTACGTCCTCGACATTACCTGTAATTACATAGTCGGCAATAGCGTTGATCGGGGCATCCTTATCGTTATTGATAGAGATGATGATCGAGCTGTCCTGCATACCCGCGATGTGCTGGATCTGACCGGAAATGCCGCATGCTATATAAAGCTTCGGACGCACGGTCACACCGGTCTGACCAATCTGACGGTCGTGTTCGGTAAACCCGGCATCGACTGCAGCACGCGATGCTCCGACTTCGCCTCCGAGTGTAGCAGCGAGATCGTGGAGCAACTGGAAGTTCTCCTTCGAACCTACACCGTAACCGCCGGCAACGATGATCGGTGAATTCTTAATGTTGATTTTTGATTTTTCGATGTGACGGTCAATGATTTCAACTACGAAGTCAGTATCGCTGACATAATCGGAGGCATTGAGATCCACAACTTCACCCTTGTACTCAGGATCAACGATCTGTTTTTTCATCACACCTTCGCGTACTGTTGCCATCTGCGGACGGCAGTCAGGATTTACGATAGTCGCAACGATATTGCCACCGAACGCCGGACGGATCTGATAAAGGAGATCCTTGTATTCTTTTTTTGTCTTCGGATCAGTGTGATCGCCGATTTCAAGCGATGTACAGTCGGCGGTAAGACCGCTGTGGAGGCACGATGAAACGCGAGGACCGAGGTCACGACCTATGCAGGTGGCTCCCATCAGGCAGATCTGAGGTTCTATCTGACGGAAAAGGTTGATCAGCACTGCTGCATGGGGATTTGACTGATAGGGGTAAAGGCGCTTGTCGGCAACCTTGTAAACGCGGTCGACACCGTAAGGGAAAAGCTGTTTTTCGATTCCTTCGAGGTTGTCGCCAATTACCACAGCTTCGAGTTTTACACCGAGTTTGTCGGCAAGTTCACGTCCCTTGGTAAGAAGTTCAAGACTTACATCGGCAACCTTGCCGTCCTCAAACTCACAATATACGATTAGATTATTCTTATCTGTCATGATTGGTTGGTTGTTGTAAGAGAACCGACGTTATCAGCCGATTGTATGGTTAGTGATAAGTTCTTTGACAAGGTCTTCAATCTGTTGGTCGTTATCCTCCAGACAAAGGCTTTCTTTGGCAGTGAATACGACGTTTTCGATTGCTTTCACCTTAGTGGGAGATCCTGCACCACCTATTTGCTGGGGATCAGCATCGACAAAAGCGGCACCCCATTCCTGAAGCTGTAAATCGGGGCGTGCTTCCACGATAGCCTGGATACGTGGTTCGAGAACTGTTTTCTCACTCGGAGTCACGGCATGTTTGCAAGCCTGTACGCGCTTGGCATTACGCGGACGGCATTCGGCAGCCGAGCCGTTTACAGTGACAACGCATGGCAGGGGAGCGCGAAGTACCTCGATACCATTCTCCAGACGGCGCTTTACAGTAACCGTACGTCCTTCAGCATCAAGATCGAGTATTTCTTCTGCATAAGTGACCTGTGGTATACCGAGTTTTTCAGCGATCTGGGGTCCTACCTGAGCGGTATCACCGTCAATTGCCTGACGACCGCCAAGAATGATGTCGTAGTTTCCGAATTTCTTTACAGCCTGAGCGAGCGAGTATGAAGTGGCGAGTGTATCAGCACCGCCGAGAGCACGGTCGGTAAGAACGATACCACCGTCAGCGCCACGGTACATAGCTTCACGTATTACTTCAGCTGCGCGGGGAAGTCCCATGGTAAGAATAGTAACTGTCGACCCGGGATTGGCATCTTTCAGTCGGAGAGCCTGCTCAAGAGCATTGAGATCCTCGGGATTGAAGATGGCGGGGAGAGCTGCACGGTTGATTGTGCCATCTTCTTTCATTGCATCTTTGCCGACATTGCGGGTATCTGGTACCTGCTTTGCGAGCACAATGATGTTTAGACTCATATATTATACATTTTAGTTGTTGGAATTCGAATTATAATGATTCGCTTATTTTACTCGTTCTTCAATCCATTTGCGTGCATTGATAAACGCATCGATCCACGGGGTGACTTCATCTCGCGAATGTGATGCAGGATACCATGCGCACTGCCACGGGAAAATAGCGCGTTCGAGGTGAGGCATCATTGCCACATGACGACCGTCGGCGCTTGCCAGTGCAGCGACTGCGCCGCGTGATCCGTTCGGATTTCCGGGGTATGAGGTGTAGCTGTAGCGTGCCACGATATTATAGTCACTCATTGACTGGGGGAGAACGAAGCGTCCTTCACCGTGCGCCACCCAGATACCCATCTTCATGCCCGACAGCGGACCGAACATCACCGAGTTGTTTTCAGGGATGGTCACACCGAGATATTGCGACTCGAACTTATGGCTTATGTTATGATCCATCACCGGACGGCGTTTATGTTCAGGATTGATCAGGTTCAGCTCTATCATCAGCTGACACC
Source organism: uncultured Bacteroides sp. (assembly GCA_964555405.1). Lineage (GTDB taxonomy): Bacteria > Bacteroidota > Bacteroidia > Bacteroidales > Muribaculaceae > Paramuribaculum. Next base: position 20,156 of record CAZKSF010000041.1, on the reverse strand, counting down.
CGTTGCATATGCCGAGGCTCATAGTATCTTCGCGTTCGTAGAAACGATGGATAGTTTCGCGTGCTGTCTCGTTCCATAAAATGCCTCCAGCCCAGCCTTTTGCCGATCCGAGAACATCGCTGTTGGAGAAGCCTCCGCAGAACACTATCATGTTTATGTCATCGAGTTTCTCGCGTCCGCTCATAAGGTCGGTCATGTGAACGTCTTTCACGTCAAAGCCGGCGAGATAGAGCGAGTAGGCCATTTCACGGTCGCCGTTGACACCTTTTTCTCTAATAATTGCAGCACGTACACCGGTCTTCTGCTCGCGTGTTCCGTGTGACAGACCTCTTGATGATAATTTACCGTCGAAATCCTGCGGGAATCGGATGCGTATGGGTTGGCGCTTATAGTTAGCCATTCGCAGTGCCGCACATTCCACACCGCTCTGAAGAGTATCCATAGCGTATGAAGTGACGAACCAGCGGTCACGCAGGGCATCAATGTCAAATACCAATTCCTGGCTACCGTCCTGACGGAGCTTGACTGTACGGTCGGAAGAAGTGTGTCCGATCATGTCGAAGCGTACACCGGCTTCGTTCAGCACATTCTCGACACGTTCGCAATCCGATGCAGCTACCTGAATAAGCACAGCAGGGTTTTCAGCAAACAGAACTTTCAGAATATCATTCTCACCAAGCGATGTAGTATCGATTTCGAGACCACCTGAAGTATTACCGAAAGTCATTTCAAGCAGGGCAGTTATCAATCCGCCGGCAGATACGTCATGCATTGCAAGTATGCGGCGTTTTCCAACAAGCTGCTGTACGGCGTTGAATGCTTTTGCAAAACATGCTGCATCTTTGACGCCCGGAGCTTCCGCGCCGAGTGCGCCCAGTGTCTGATAGAATGCCGACCCACCGAGAGCAAGTTTTTCACCGGAGAAGTCAATGCGGTAAATATTTGATTTACGGTTCTGAATCACCGGACTTACAGTGAGACGAACGTCATCTACTTCACCGGCTGCCGAAATAATTACCGTACCGGGTGCATACACCTTATCGTCGCCATATTTCTGGGTCATGGACAATGAATCCTTACCAGTAGGAATATTGATTCCGAGAGCACATGCGAAATCACTGCATGCCTCCACGGCTCGATAAAGGGCTGCGTCCTCACCTTCGTTGCGGCAAGGCCACATCCAGTTGGCACTCAATGAAACCCCGCGCAGTCCGTCGGAAAGATGAGCCCCGATTATATTTGTGAGAGATTCCGCAATTGAAAGCACAGAACCTTTAGCCGAATCAATCAAAGCAACCTGCGGAGCATGACCGATAGAAGTTGCGATACCCGAACGGCCGCGGTAATCAAGAGCGACAACGCCGCAATCGCTCAGAGGTAACTGAATCTCACCCTGACACTGCTGGCGTGCGATTCGTCCGGTCACCGAACGGTCCACTTTGTTTGTCAGCCAATCTTTACAAGCGACATTCTCAAGTGAGAGAACATCATCAAGATAGATAGCTATGTTTTCAGGATCAGTTTCAGGTTCGGCATATTTGCGCTCTACAGTCTTATCAGTCATCACTGTACGCGGAGAGGATCCGAACATGTCCGACATGGCAAGATCAATCGGGCACTTTCCGTCGGCTTGTTCGAACACGAAGCGGTTGTCACCGGTAGTTTCACCTACAACGTACATTGGCGCGCGTTCGCGGTCGGCGATATTTTTGATGCGGTCAAGGTGACGACTGTCGGTAATGAGTCCCATTCGCTCCTGGCTTTCGTTACCGATTATCTCCTTTGCCGAGAGAGTCGGATCGCCTACCGGAAGAGCGCTCATGTCTATCTTGCCACCTGTTTCCTCAACAAGTTCACTGAGGGCATTGAGATGACCGCCGGCACCATGATCATGGATAGATACAATAGGATTAGCATCGTTTTCGGCGAGAGCGCGTATTACGTTAGCCACACGTTTCTGCATCTCAGGGTTAGCACGCTGTACAGCGTTAAGTTCGATCGCGTTATCGTACTGACCGGTAGCTACTGATGAAACAGCACCGCCACCCATGCCGATACGGTAATTGTCGCCCCCGAGTATCACGACCTTTTCGCCAACCGAGGGATGCCCTTTGAGAGCATCGCGTTTCGATGCGAATCCGACACCTCCGGCAAGCATGATCACTTTGTCATATGCCATCATACGGTTCTGTTCGGAGTGCTCGAAAGTGAGCACGGAGCCACAGATCAGAGGTTGACCGAACTTATTGCCGAAGTCCGATGCACCGTTGGATGCCTTAATGAGAATTTCAGCGGGAGTCTGATAAAGCCAGTTTCGCGGATCAGTCAGAAGTTCGAACCGGCGCAGGGGAGTGAGGCGGGGATATGAAGTCATATACACCGCAGTTCCTGCTATAGGAAGTGAAGCTTTACCACCACCGAGACGGTCGCGGATTTCACCTCCGGTACCGGTCGCCGCTCCATTGAAGGGTTCTACCGTGGTCGGGAAATTATGTGTCTCCGCTTTAAGTGATATAACGGTGTCGATAGGTTTGACTTCGAAGTAATCGGGCTGTTCAGGATTTACAGGGTAGAACTGTTCGACAGTAGGACCTTCGACAAATGCCACGTTGTCCTTATATGCTGAAACGAGTTTGTTAGGATTTGTCTGTGAGGTTTTCTTGATGAGTTTGAAAAGTGTTTCGGGCTTTTCTTCACCGTCAATCACAAATGTACCATTGAAAATCTTGTGACGGCAGTGTTCGGAGTTTACCTGCGAAAAAACAAATACCTCACTGTCGGTCAACGGACGACCAAGACGTTTTGAGAGGTCAGTCAGATATGTTTCTTCCTCGGGACTCAGAGCGAGACCTTCTTCAAGATTGTACTTGTGAATATCCTGAATTTCTACTATGGGGTCAGGTTTATGGTTGACCTCAAAAACCTTTGAATTCAGTCCGTCGTAAAGACGCTGGAGCATGTGGTCGTATGAAGGTTCTTCACTGTGGACCGCGAAAAACTGTTCGATACGTGAAATTCCCTCCACACCCATGTTCTGGGCAATTTCCACAGCATTTGTGCTCCATGGAGTAATCATCTCTTTTCGGGGACCGATAAAACGACCTTTTACAGAGGTGGTAGCCAACGCTCTGGCTCCTCCGAAGAGCCACGAAAGTTTTTCTTTCGCCACTTCATCGAAACGACTGGAGGTCTCGACGGCTATGACGAGCCCGGCCCCCTTCTTGAAAAATACAACCATTTTATTATGAGTATGTAGTTGAAGAGTGGTTAATTCAGGCTGCAAATATAAGCATTTTTAGTGAAAGTGTACCGAGGAATATTAGGAAAAGCGTGATTTTAAAATATAATAGCAAGCTGAAGCCAATATAGTGGATGTATTTTAACAGATGGTTTTGTATTTCACCGATTCTATTCTTCGAACAGGTCTACCAGAATAGTATCGGTCATAAGCCAGCCTGTTTCAGTAATCTTCAGAAAATGTCCCGGCTCAAGCTGCATCATGTTGCGTCTAATATAGTTACTGCTTAAATTCAGCAACCGACAGAGAGCCTCAGTTCCGAACTCTTTTTCATAAAGTGTAAGATCAAGACCTTCTGAAATCCTAAGCGAAGTGAGAAGCAAATTGTTATGTCGTGCTACACTATCTTCATACTCTGTTTCGTAAACCGGGGTGTCGGTCATTGCCATGTAACGGCGTAGGTCGGACGGGTTATATCTTCTGATTTTTCCGTCAAATGAATAAGCGGCGGCTCCCAGTCCGACATAAGGTTTGTTGAGCCAGTAATTTGTGTTGTGGACAGCCTTCATTCCGGGGAGTGCGAAATTGCTTATTTCATAATGCTTGTAACCGTTTTTAGCCGCCTCGTCACATAAAAGGGTGTACATTTCTGAGAGCATGTCATCATCGGAGGGTTTGATTTTTCCGGCAATTCGCATCGCATCGAGACGTGTACGTGGCTCATAGGAGAGCATGTAAGCGGAAAAATGTGGTGGATTATAAGCGAGCAATGTACCGAGAGACTGTTTCCACGAATCAATATCCTGTCCCGGAAGTCCATAAATAAGATCGAGACTGTAATTATTTATTGAAGAATTTTCAATCAGTTCAATAGCTCTCAGAGCATCGGAGGATGTATGGCGCCGTCCTACAAATTTCAACTGGCTGTCATCAAACGATTGAATTCCCACACTCAGTCGGTTGACAGGGGAATTTTCTATCCAACTGATAAAATCAGGAGTAATCTGTTCGGGATTGGCTTCCAGTGTAACTTCGATAAGATCGCGGTCGGGAAATTGGGCAAGCAATCGGTCAAGCTGGCGTTGAGGCAGCAGCGACGGAGTCCCTCCTCCGATATAAATTGTGGTTATGGGTCCCGGAACTTCATCGCGCCGCATACTCCACTCGCGTATGACGGTAGAAACATAATCCTCTGCCTCACTTCCCGATCGGACCGGACGAGAATAAAAATCGCAATAGGCGCATTTGGAAGCGCAGAAAGGAATATGAACGTAAATCATTTATCGCGTCCGCAGAACTGTTTGAAATTACAGAATTTACAATTTTTTTCCGACTGAGTCTGAATGAACGGTTTGTCACTGTCAAAAATCTCTACGAGAAGAGCATTTAGACTTTTTTTGAAGTTCTCCGATATGGTCTTATAGTCGTCGAGAACTTTACGATTATATTTTATTGGCTGCAAGCCCTGTCCTGTCACACTTTTAAGAGTATAGATGTAAGGCTGAATGGCCTTATCATAATTTTTCTCTTGGGCATAAAGCAGACAGTAAAGTATAACCTGGAATATGCTTAGTTTATCGCTTTCGGAACCCGGAGTGAACATGGAGTCCATATATATGAAGTTGACGGCTTCAGTACCGGTCTTGTAATCGACAATTCTCAGTCTGTCTCCCACTATGTCAATGCGGTCGATAACCTGTTTGAAATTCAATACCAGATCAGGGTTTACTTCCCAACGGAGTTGCATTTTCTCTTCTCCGGCAACATATTTGAAAGGACAGAATTGCCGCTCCTGTTTTAAAGTTGATCTGACAATATGCAGTATGGCGTTCCCTATGACCAATGCTTCGCCGGTGAGTTCTCTGTCGCGGTCATCAGATGGTTTCATCCGCATAAATAACTTGTTTGTTGATCTGGTTATCAATCTGCGTATCGGCAAGTCGTTTTTCAGCCAATCGTCGAGTATTTCCTTTGTTACAATACTATAACCATCAGATGTTTTACGTAGCGAGCCGTAAAGTTTCTCAAACACTTCATGCACAATACTACCCAGAGTACTCGCTTCCATAAAGTCATTGAGCTCGTCTTCGATACGTAACCGGAGGACATAGCTGAGGCAGAACTGGAGCGGACATTTCAGATAGGTCTTTAACGCTGATGCCGACAGAAAGAGGGCGTCCTCGCCCTGCGACTGGAAACGCTTGAGCTGCTTTCTGATTTCATCAGTGCGTTCAAGAACTATAGGTTCAGCCGATCGGTTTACACCCGCATATATTCCCGAACTATGTTTGATCGCAGCCGACGGGTACAGATAAATCAACTGTGTCATGAACCTTGACATTTCGTTGTTCTGTCCTGATGTAGCACGTGTATCGTAAAACAGTGTCACATGCTTTGCACGTGAAAGGATCCAGTAAAAATAGTAACAATATTGAGCTTCGGCTATATCAGGAGTCGGAAGTCCGTAGCATTTCCTGAGTGTATCGGGAATAAACGAACGGATATATGACTTTTTGGGGAATATTCGCTCGTTCATTGACATAATAATCACATTGTCGAAGTCAAGAGAGCGGGTTTCGAGCACTCCCATTATCTGTAATCCCTGCAGGGGTTCGCCTTTGAACCGTACGGTTGTATTAAATAGCATCCTGTCAAGCAGGTGCAGAAATGTCGATTCGCGCATTCCGATATCGAAACGGACAACGGCTCCGGTTAGCTCCGAAAGTGCCTCGCGACATGAACGGATGAAAAATTCCTCCATTTTCATGTTGTCGTGTCCTTCGATCGCTTTTTCCAGGAAGTCGAGCACACCGGTGATGTAGTCGACGGCTGTCTGCACCGACTCATTGACCGGCACAGCCACAAAGATGGGTTGCAATACGGGATATTCCTCGGTAATTATGTCGGCACTGACATTGTAAAGTCGGTTAAGGCGTATTTTACTTAACAGAGACTTACATTCTTCAGGAGCTGCCAAACGGATTATCGGGTGGGCGAGCACCGTTTCCACATCCTCATAGAAATATTCAGGCGTGCCATGACTCAGGCGTGCACGCAGGTGCATACGTGTAAGCTGACTGACAAGTGATGCCACCGGTGTGAACCTTAACGGAAATCCCATGGTGACATTTTTTGTAGTGATGCTGTCGGGCAAAGCATGTACCATGGGGATGAAAAGAGATTCATCCGGAAGAACCACTGCAGTATTAATCGCATTTTTGGGATTTCGTATAATACCTTTTTCAACCCAGCCGGCAAGTGTCTCGCCCGCAAGTTTCGTTTGTCCGGTCTCGGATGGTACTCCGATTATGGATATTTCAGGGAAGGACGTAATGGGTTCCTCATCCAGATCGTACATTGAAGGGAAGTCATGACGCAAATTCAGCATCATCCGTGTAATGCGGTTGCTCTTATCTGCCATGACAGGGGTGTTGAAGTCCCAATAAAAATCGGCTTTGCCGACAGCTTTCAGCCGTTTGAAAATTGCGATTTCTCCACCTGATGGAATGTCGAATCCGATAAATATGTATCGTTTTGCGGGAAGAACCGCTTCAACCCCATCTTTTCTGACACTTTCCGCCAGATGTCGCATCATCATACCTTTGGTGGCAATTCCAGCCATTCGCATCGAATCAATGAAATCATGGTACAAAGGCGCCATGATCTCCCAAAGCTTTAGAAATCGGTCATTGGAAGGCTTTTTGTCAGCGGTAGATGATGAACTTTTTTCAATGTGACTCCAAAAATCGTCGACATCATTTGCCGACAGAACCTTTTCGCCCCAATACCTTTCGATTATTTCGACCTGTTCGTCAGTCAGATAGAACGATTTAATCTGCCTCCACCTGTGAATATTGACGAATAACGACTCGGCGTCGACAAGATTTTTGTCAACATCATCGAAATCGTTAAGCAACATCGTTCCCCAAAATATGAATTTGTCGAAGTCGGGAGCCTCAGATTCAGGCATGAATGATTTATAGCATTTGAACAAAACGAAAAGCGCTTCGTCGCGAGTGGCTTCAGTCAGGTCCGACACATTGGCGGCAAGTTCGTTGACAGTCACTATGTCGGGCATAATGAAACTGATGCCTGAGGCGTTTTCACGCAAGTACTGTCGGAAAAACGCACCGCTTCGGCGATTCGGAAAAACAAAACAATAATCGCTGAGTTCGTCGATGCCACTATCGACATATGTCTTGGCTATAAGTCTGAGAAATGAATCCATATTTCAGCCGTTTTTTATCTGAAGAATTACCTTGACAGCTACATCGAGATTGATGATCTTCCCGTTACCGTTTCCGGCGATATCGGCACGCGCCTGTTCGAAAATCCTGACAAGATTCTCGGCGTTACGTTCAGTGATGAACCGGGCGAAACGGCTGCTGAAGGCTGCTTCTTCGCGGTTTAGATAAACCAGTTGTGGAATCTTGAAATTGTAAACAAAATTCTCACGTATCATACGCTGTGCATACTCATAGAATTTCATAGACTTTTCCCTGCCGAGCTTTGCAAGTTCATTACCCCATTCGCGCAAGGCACGTACATCGCGCTGATAAGCGAGCCGCATAAGTGATATGAACATATCCATAAATAATTTGCGGTCGGAGTTACCGTCAACAAGCTGCATTGCCGTAACGACGTTCCCTTCCGCCACATGAGCGATCGCCATAGCATCCATCGGATCAATAGGGAGCTGCTTTTGTAAAGTTTCGGCGACAACGGCATCGGGAAGAGCGTGCATTTCCACACGCTGCAACCGTGAGTAAATTGTTGGAAGAATTTCTGAAGGAGAGTTGCTGACCATTATAAACAAAGTCTGAGGATAAGGCTCCTCAACCATTTTGAGCAATTTGTTTGAGGCTCCGGGTTGCAGTCGTTCAGGTAACCAAAGAATTACAATACGGAATGAATCGGAATGTCCGGTAAATGCGAGCCGTTTGATTAGACGTGCGCTCTCTTCGACATATATGAGGGGTTGCGTGTTTCCTTTCGAGCGGTTGAGAATTTCAACCCATCGGTCAATTGAGGCGTATTTAGATTCCTTTAAAAATGAACGCCAGTCATCGGCGAAAGCGTCAGAAATCTGTGACCCGATAACAGGATAGGTATAAATGGTGTCAATGTTGGAGAGTGCCTGATGCTGAAGACAGGCACTGCACCGACCGCAACTGTCCCCTTCAGGTGTGCGGTCGGTGCAATGTATATATTGTGCCAAAGCACGTGCCATGGCAAGTTTGCCTATTCCTTGCGGTCCTTCCAGCAACAGGGCATGGGGCAGTCTGTCGCTGTCAACCATGTTCCTGAGCCGTTCTTTTACAGAGAAATGGGAAGGTATATCTGAAAAACGCATTGTTTAGAGTTCTGATAAGACTCCAAAACTACACATTTTTTTCGAAATAAGCAAATCTTATAAGTATCTGTTATCTATTACCTCAAGCCGGTCGTCAACGGTAAGCAGCCAGGGTGATCCGGTAGGAATTTCGAGGGAAACGATTTCTTGGGCTGTCTTATGCAATAACATTTTGGCGAGTCCGCGGAGACTGTTGCCATGAGCCGCTATAAGAATCGTATCGCAATTGCGTAGACGCGGAATTATCACTTCTTCCCAACAGCAGCGCACTCGTGCAATGGTGTCCTGTAGGGATTCTGCTAAAGGAAGCTGGTCGCGACTGAGCGCTGCATACATCGGGTCGTTCCCCGGAAATCGTGGATCATCGGGGGTTAGCAGGGGAGGCATCACATCAAACGATCTCCTCCATTCCTTTACCTGCTCAGCTCCATACTTCTCGGCTGTTTCAGCTTTGTTCAGTCCTTGCAAAGCTCCATAATGGCGTTCATTAAGGTGCCAGTCCTTGATTACCGGAACCCACATCCGGTCGATTACGTCAGCCACTATCTGCTGGGTGGCAATGGCGCGCTTCAGATATGATGTAAAATAGAATTCTGGTTTAAGTCCGGCGTCTTTTATTTTTAATCCGGCATTGCGGGCTTCTTCCTTGCCATTTTCCGAGAGCGGTACATCTGTCCAACCGGTAAATCTGTTTTCAAGATTCCATTGACTTTGACCGTGGCGTAAAAGTATAATATTTTTCATTTGATGTATTGTTTTAATAGAATGTTAACAAACTCCGCCGCATATTTGTTTATAGTATGTAACTTTGCAAAAGATATGGAAAAGAAAATACTTACTCACCGGGCTGAAGAATCGCTTGGAATAAATAAACTCACTGATATGCAACAGCGTATGTTGTCGCTGGCACATTCTGGTGATAATATAGTCGTTACCGCACCTACCGGATCGGGTAAAACACTCGGTTTCTCACTTAATGTGCTTGCCGCTATGCATGTACCTGACGGAAAATTACAGACGGTAGTCATCGTTCCGTCGCGCGAGCTTGCCCTGCAAGTAGGTGATGTGATGCGTCGTCTGACTTCCGGTGTGTATAAGCTTGTGGTATGCTACGGAGGTCATCCTTTTGTCGAAGAAGAGCGTTCGTTGGCAGCCGGCGCTGATATCGTTGTAGCGACTCCGGGAAGGTTGCTTGACCATATCAACCGGCGCACTATAGATGTGAAAAGTACCGACTATCTTGTTCTTGACGAATATGACAAATCGCTCGAACTGGGGTTTGCGGATGAAATGAAGCGCATAGTGCGTGTTATGCAGTGTCTCAAACGGGTGGTGATGACTTCGGCAACAAGAATTGAAGCGTGGCCTGAATGGTTGCCCCAGCGGAAAACAACGGATATAACGGTGGAACAACCTCACAGCGAAGACGAATTCGCCCCGGTTGAGGTTATTGAAGTTACCTCATTTGAACGTGATAAATTACCGGTACTTAATGATCTACTGAGAAGCGCCGGTGACAAGAGGTCGATCATATTTGTAAATCACCGTGACAGTGTTGAACGTGTAGCCGCATTTTTGCGTAAATTGCATTATCCCGTTGGCGTTTATCATGGAGGAATGGAACAGATTGACCGAGAGAACGCACTGGAAATGTTCACAAATGGTTCGACACCGGTTTTGGTATCTACCGATCTGGGAGCCCGCGGTCTGGATATAACTGATGTGGATAATGTGATTCATTACCATCTTCCTACTTCGCAGCAGGCATGGACTCACCGCAACGGACGAACAGGACGTATGGGTGGCACACGCGGATCGGTATATGCGATAGTGGCTGAAGGGGAGACTATTCCTGAATATATGCAGTTCGCACGTTCCTGGTGTCCTCCGGAGGCACCCGACACTTATCCCGAGCAATCACATATTTCCACGCTGTGGTTTGGAGCAGGTAAAAAAGATAAGCTTTCGAAGGGCGATATTGTGGGATTCCTCACCAAAACTGCCGGGCTTAATGCTGATGAGATAGGTCGGATTACATTACGCGACCATAATGCACTGGTTGCGGTGGATAAAGACAAAGCCGGTCTGGCAGTAGAAGCTTCTAAAGAGTCGCGGGTGAAAGGTAAAAAAATAAAGGTGACGAGATTGGGCTAACCCTCACTCGTCATCTTCATCGTCGTCAAATCCGAATTCAAAATCAAAACCATCGCTCATTGAATCGGTAAATTCCGATAGCTGACGTCCTTCCCTTTTTGTGGGACGACCCAGACCTTTCCGACGGTCAACGAATCCGGAAATCTTTACTATGTCGAGTAACTGTAATTCTGACTGAGGCGTTACGTTGCGCATATAGTCGGGGACAAGTTTAGCGCCAAGTCGGTTTTCGGTAAGCGCCAACACTTCAAATGAATAAGTGACCGGAGGCTTGCGTACCTTGATAATGTCACCGACGTGAATCATACGTGACGGCTTTATAACGGTGTCGCCCACGCTTACGCGCCCTTTCTTGCATGCTTCTGTGGCGATGGTCCGTGTTTTGAACACACGCACCGCCCAAAGCCATTTGTCAATACGGACTTCGTTTGCCATAGATCATTTGTTATTGAATTTGCACATAGCCGCCTGGAGCCCTTCAAGACAGAATGTTCGTATTGCGTCGCATGCTACATCAATTCTTGTAGGGAGTTTCTGCCGTTCATCGAGTGTGAACTGCCCCAGTACGTAGTCAATCTGGCAACCGCGCGGAAAATTATCTCCTATCCCGAACCGCAGCCGAGGATAAGCCTGAGTACCGAGCATTGCGGCTATATTTTTCAGCCCGTTGTGTCCGGCATCGCTTCCCGACGGCTTGATACGGATGGCACCGAAAGGAAGAGCTATGTCATCGACAAGAACCAGAATATTGTTGATGTCGATATTCTCCTTTTCTTTCCAATACCTGACGGCATTTCCGCTGAGATTCATGTAAGTAGAAGGCTTAAGCAACGTAAGAAGTTTGTTCTTCAGACGCATGTGGGCAATGTCGCCGTATCGGTCGGTAGAAAAACAAACATTGGATGCCTCCGCGAAGGCATCCAATATTTTAAAACCGATATTGTGGCGCGTTCCGACATATTCAGAGCCGATATTGCCAAGCCCCACAATAAGATATTTCATAAGTATTATGAATGAAATTACTTGCCGGAAGCAGCGGCGGCAGCAGCACCACGAGCTGCACGGGTGAGCTGAACGGCGCAGACAACAGCGTTCTTTGCATTCATGATTTCGAGACCTTCGAAATGGAGGTCGCCAACCTGAAGAGTCTTGCCAAGACCAAGATTGTCTACATTGATAACAAGACGTTCGGGAACCTCAGAGTAGATAGCCTTAACTTTAAGCTTACGCATCTGGAGCTGGAGTTTACCACCGGCTTTAACACCTTCGGCATGACCTTCGAGAACAACAGGAACCTCGATAACAACCGGTTTCTTATCGTTTACTTCGAGAAGATCGATGTGGAGGATTGTATCCTTTACAGGATGGAACTGAATGTCCTTGAGGATAGCTTTGCGGGTCTCGCCATGGAGGTCGAGGTCAATAGCAAAAATGTCAGGAGTATAGATGAGCTTGCGCACTGCCTCGTTGGTAACTACAAGGTCGGTAGTGATAAGACCTTTGCCGTTGCCGATCTCAACGATCTTTTCACCGGGACGAAGGGTGCCTTCGTAGGGGAGAGTGATTACTTCGCCGCCATTGAGTACAACTGGAATTTTGCCTTCTGCACGGATTGCTTTGGCTGCTTTTTTGCCGAGATCTGTACGGGGTTCGGCGCTGAGCTGAAATTGCTTCATTGGTAGATGATTTTTAAATGTGTTACTAAAAATTAAGTTGCTCCTTAATTTCCCATCACACGGTGGTACGCTAAAAAGCGGTGCAAAGTTACAAATTTATTCTGAAACTACCCCTCTTTTTTATGTTTTTTTATCACGGATATTTCACGTAATTATTGATAAAACATCGAATGCGTTCGGTTTTATGGTATAACCGTGATACAGATCCTCCACTTCTTTGACAGATCGCGGCCATATCCTCAACACACTCTTGATGACCTTGGTATCGAACAGATATATAGGGTTACTTGTTTATAAGATGATAAGCAATTTCTTTCTCCGAAATAATCTACAGAATTATGACAGAACTCGAAGCATTACAAAGCAGACACTCAGTAAGAAAATATCAGGATCGACCTCTTGAAGCAAACGATATAGCAGCACTTCAGGATGAGATAGCGAAAATAAACAAAGAAGGGGACCTGCACATGCAATTGGTGCTCAATGAAAGGAAAGCATTCAATGGTTTTCTTTCATATGGATCATTTTCGAATGTGTCAAACTATATAATGGTGGTTGGCAAAAAATCAGAATCTCTCGAATATCGTGCCGGCTATTTTGGCGAGAAACTTGTGCTTTTTGCCCAAACCATCGGACTCAATACCTGCTTTGTTGGATTGACCTATAAGAAGGTGTCCGGAGCATTTGAAGTAGGAAGCGATGAGAAAACAGTGCTTTGCATTGCTGTAGGTTACGGCGAACCCGATGGTTTCCGTACACATAAAATCAAACGTCCTGACCAAGTCAGCAACGTCACCCCCGACTCTCCTGAGTGGTTTAAGAAAGGAGTCGACGCAGCATTGCTTGCTCCAACTGCCATTAACCAGCAGAAATTCTATTTTGAATATATTCCCGAAGATAAGGTAAAGCCCGTAAAAGGCACGTCAATCGCAGGTTACACAAAGATTGACCTTGGAATAGCAATGTACAACTTCGAGATAGGAGCCGGTCGACAAAATTTCCACTGGATCGACTCCCCGCTTTAAAAGTGTTTTATCGTATAGCCAAAGCATAAATTGGGTATGTATCCCCATCCGTCAAGGGGTGAACAACTGAAATTACCAATTATGGCAGTCAGTCCCAGTTTCATAAAGAATCCGCTTTTTCGTTGGAGACGGTATCCAACATTAATTATACCTGCAATGTTGGTGCGGGTACCATCCTTTGTTACAGGAGGATCATAGGTGTTATTGAAAACAATCTCATTGCGGTCAACCAAATACACCGTCATTCCGAGTCCGACTTCAAATTTACTCGCCCGATTACCCATAATTGCATTTACTTCAAGAGGAATAGATAGACCTTTACTTTTAATTTCTCTGAAACGGTAAATCCAGAAGTCGTCTTCCTTATATTTAAAATCTGTATACCCGATGCCTGCCGAGTAACCAAGTATACCTCCTGTTTTAAACCGTGAATCTAAACAAATACCGATTCCGGTCGAAGGTCCGAAAAAATTACCATAAATATTATATCCGTGGTCGGTTTGACATAGAGCTGCACCAGCCACAATAATCAGCATAAATAGTGTCGAAATCAATCGTTTCATATCGTTCTAATAAATGGTCGTTTAATGTGATGTTCTTTATATGTTTCATTCACCTGAAATAAGGAATAGTATATCCCAAACATAAATATACCGTAGAATGAACTCCGTCTACGGGCGAAAAGTTATAGCCGCCTGCTAATACTGTTACTCCATATTTTAAAAAGAAGCCACTTTTTCTTTGGAGACGATATCCGATATTGATACATCCGGTGACGTTTGCCCTGAAAACATCTTTGTAGTAGCTCGGAATAATATAGGTTTCATAACGTTTGAGAGCATACAATGTTAATCCGACTCCAATCTCGAATTTACTGGCACGCTTGCCGAAGATTGCATTAATTTCCAATGGCATTGAAATACCTTCACTTTCAACGGCTCTGTATCTATAACCACCGCTATTGAAACGACCGCAGTCCCAATAAGTAGTTGCGAAACTTACCGAATAGCCAAATGTTCCTCCGGTCTTGAATCTGGAGTCTACGCCTATACCTACACCGGAGGCACTTCCGCCCCAAAGTCCAAAAATATTATAGCCATGTTCGTTTTGACCGAAGGCTGTACCAATAATAATGGAGAGAAATAGTAATGTTGAGAATAGACGTTTCATTCTGGACAATGTGATTGGTTTTTACAAATTGTGATTAACCGGTGATTTCTCTAAAAATAAGAAACTCCACCGACCTGTGCTATTACATGGCAAATTTCGTAAGATTAACCGGAATATGCAAGAAGTTTCCTATGATACAGCAAATTTCTTGTCTTTTTGTCCGGATTAATGACAAATTAAAGAAGTTTTCCATTTTCATCCATCCGTAACATGACGGTGACACTGCTGCCTGACCGTTTGAATGTCTGTTTGTTGCATGTCACCTCTTCAAGCGTTGCCTTTCCGCCTGATACTGCCGGCGGACGGTTGGGGACATACTTGATATAACATCTCAGTTCAACTTTATGCTTTCCGAACCGCATTGTCATTTTAGATGAGCCGGTTGCCTCAGTTCTGTCTTTCGACCAGTTCATGTCGTTTTGATCAGGTAGCTCGGCTAAGAAACATATTGATTTATTTGATCCGGTATTTTTGATACTAAATTTGATTTTTGAATGTGAGGCGTCTCCCTCAACGGTGATTCCGTCGACAAACTCCTTATTCTCCAAAAGGTCTTTACCGGTTCTGTCAACGCAGATTACATTTATCTGACAGGCTTCCGTAGAAGTGGAGATGGGTTCATATTCATCCTTGCCGCATGAAGTGAGAATGAAAAGGCAGATCACGGTTAATAATGTTTTAAAACAGTTCATTTTGATGGTTTTATTTAGTTGATAATTTGATTTCGTTTAATAAAAACTCTTTCAGATCGATTGTGAGCGATGTCTGCGATCTGGCTGCCACTACTCCGGCTCCGGATGAGACATTGCTGTAACCCCATATCGGATCACTCAATCCAATATTTCCAAGATCACCGATTGTGCCGTTTGAGATATTCCATTGGTAACAGCACCAGTTGTAATAACTTGGTGATATTACATTGAGAGTGAGGATAATTTTGAAGTTTAGCAAATCGTCAATGTTTTCATTCCGGAGTTGTTCCGGATAGAGAATTCTCAACCCCATGTCGTTAAACTGAAGGTTCAAAGTGTATGATCCGCCTGAGAACCGACGATCAGTGAAAAATGAAAAGCCGTACGTATCATTTCCGCTTATCGCGTCGATTAAGCCGATGTGTTCCGAGAATATTGGTTCAGCCTCATAATATAGAGTTCCGGGATAAAACATCACAGGAGAATCAATAAACGGTGTGTCGGGATCAATCTCGTCATCGTCAGGGTTGGTGTCGTAGGTAAACTGAAAATAATTTTCTGATTCAGCCGGATCACTGATAGTCATTCTAGCTCTCAAAACCATGGGATAGTAGTAGACGGTCTCATCGGTATAGTTCCAATCCTCCTTACCTGTGACGGCAGCTTCCCATTCCAATGATTCGATGGGTATGCTTACCGGTACCGTTACTTCAGCTTCTGCGGAACCAAAAGTTTGACTTTCTGCTATTATCTTTATTATATCTCCATCTTGAGGCAAGTAATCGTCGCCAACAAGTTCACCGTTGACATAGATATTGACTTTGGCGTCCTTTACCTGACGATCAGCTGCTCCGGTTTCATCGGTGTAGAACCATGAATGAGTGACCGACACTTCGATGGGCTGTCCGGCGGTGATAAGTGAGTTAAGACAGAGTACAGGTTTTGTGTCGACATCAGGTGTGAAGTTTTCGTAGCACCCTGTCAGCACTATAGAAAGTGCGATCGGATATATATATTTCAAAATAGCCATGTGTATGAAATTGAAGGGAATATAGGTAATAATGTGATTTTTTGAAAAACAGGTTCTGTTTTGAATGAGTAGCCATATTCTGTCATGACAGCAGTATATTTGTAGTCACGCTTTATACCAATTACATTCATATGATTATAAGCATTGTACAATCCGAATGTCCAGTAGCCGCGCCGGTTTTTGACTGAGCACGACAGGTCAAGGCGGTGATAGAATGGCAGCCGGTAATTGTTGATTGAGGCGCGTAACGGCGCTTCGTCGCCAAAATAAAATTCGGCATCAACAAAAGGCGGTGTTTCCCACATCTGCGACAACAGTGTAAAACGATTGCCGGTGTGACCGGTCCATGAAGCGTTCAGTGTGACTTTGTCATTGATATTCCAGTTCACCAGCACGTTTATAGAGTGGCGGTTGTCAAATCTTGCCGGAAAGGTATGTCCTCCGTTTTTATCCGGAAATGTTCGGTCAGCCCAAGCAAGTGAATAGGATATATGACCAGTAAATCTGCCGTATATTTTTTCAATTTTAAAATCCACTCCTTTGGCGGTGCCATCGCCTTGAGTAAGCGCGGCATTCCACATTTCCAGAGGAGGCATCAGATAATACTCGTCACGGTAGTCGACGAGATGGTACATCCATTTGTAATATCCTTCGACTGAGACAGAAAAATTCTTGTCAGGAGTCTGCCAATATCCTCCTAACGACACCTTGTCCGCGGTCTGCGGTTTGAAATCGCCTGTGACCGGAATCCACTGGTCAGTGGGCAGTGAAAGATATGTCTGAGTAAGTTGATGCACATATTGGGTAGTACGGCTATATGCTGCCTTTAGCGCTATATTATCTGCCGGGTTAAAGCTGCATGAGATACGTGGTGAAATGCCGTGTTTCAATTTTCGCTCGATATGAAATAGTGAGGCATGTATTCCGGCATTGATTCTGAATTTGTCGGTTATTCTCCAGTCATCTTCAATATACGCATTGACTTCATTGGCATGATACACCAGGGTTGAATCGCGCGATTCCGTTGTGATATTCTCGACTTTCCATATTTTCGTGTTTCTTGCCGGAAGAAATGAATGAAGCACATAGTTGGCTCCGAATCTTACTCTGGATTGATCGTTTGGTCGCCAGTCGAAATCGCTGCGTAATATCCAGTCGTTGATATTGTTTTTTGTTTTCATGAAATCCTCTGTTGTAACGACCGATGATCCTGTGTTTAACTTATATGTATCGTGATGTTTCATTGAAGAGAAATACCGGGTATAGGCTGCCGTAAATTCGGCAGAGAGAGTAGGGGACAGCCGATAGTTCAAACCGGTCTGAGCCACAAGATTTCCCCAATGAAAATCGTACTTGTCATCTTCAACCGAGCCCGCAAAATCACCGTCAAATCCATCATCCTTCATTCCTGACTTAAGTAAATCGTCACCGAAGTACATACTGACGAAGCCGGACGCCTTGTCGGAGAACCGATGCGTTAGCTTTGCATTAAGATCCATGAAATAATATTGGAATCGAGTTTTCTCTCCCGTATTTGAATTTGCTATCGCAAGAACCGGTACGGTGAGAAGGTCGTACCACGAACGTCGTATACCGATGAGATATGTAGTGTTGTGACTTACGGGACCTGAAATATTGAACGCTCCTGACGTCAAACCTACCCGCGCCGATCCATGATGACCGTCTGTTGATCCATTACGGATTCTCACATCCATAAAGGATGATAGTCTGCCTTCATATTTTGCCGGCATTGACGATTTAAAAAAATCGATATAACGAATTATGTCGGGGTTGAATGCTGAAAACAGTCCGGCGAAATGATTAACCTGATAGAGCGGAACGTTATCGAGCATGTAGAGGTTTTCGTCGGCATTTCCGCCATGCACGTGCATTCCGGCCATACCTTCGGAACCTTCACTTATACCCGGCTGTGTCTGCAGAGCCTTAATTACATCAGCCTCTCCGAACAAGGCAGGTGTGTTAAGCACCTCATCAGGTGTAATTTTTCGGGCACCTATCTCCGTTGTTTCCACTACCGGAGATTCGAGCCTTGACTCTACCGTAACTTCATCAAGCACTTTTACTTTAGGATGATAGTCCTGAACTGTTTTGGACCGCATATTACGTTTCCCATTGTCGGGTTTGACCGGTTTCTTTTTCCGTTTCAGCACTATGTTGTTACCTTTGATTTCATATTTGATGTCAGTACCGGCAAACATCTCGGAAAGTACTGATTTCAATGGTTTATTAACAGCTGTAAGTGTAACATTCACATCGTTCAGAATCTCGGACGAATACACAAAATTCATACCTGTCTGCTCGATGAGAGTTCGGAATACATTCGCCGCCGGCTGATTGACAGCCTGGATAGTGACTCTCTGAGACATTGCATTCAAGGCAACACACATGAACAGGATAAATAACTGAATGTTACGCCTCATTCTCTCACAGTCATTTGAGTTTCAAGAATCTCGTTGATAGTGTCCACAAGTGTGAGGACATTCCCTTCGTAATGTAACGAAAGATAGAATGTATCGGCATTTTCCGGCAGATTGATTACGTCCACGCCGTATACTTCCTTGATCCTTGATATGACTTCGGGAAGTGATGCGTTCTCAAAATCTATTACTTTTATCACATTTGTAGGTGTAACCTGAATAAACTGCTCTTCAACTGTTTCCCGTTCACTTTTCAGTGTATATTGCTGATAAATGAGCGCAGCGGTTGCTGAAATCAATATGACAGAAGTAATGGCAGCAGCAATTTTGAATCTTCTCCAGCGCACACCTGTATGTACATTCAGCCGGTTCCATCCTCGATCCTCTGAGAACAGCCCGCTTCTGTATCTTTTAGCTATGAAATCAATTTCTTTATCATCCATACGTTATCGGTCACGACTTATGCCGTGCTCTGCATGTATGATGAAGAATATCCGGAAAAGTCCTATCCGAAAAAGAAGTTTTTTTGAAAAAATTACAGAAAAGGTAAAAAGAACGGCTTGTGACCTGTGCTTAATGCCTCCCTAAGTCGAGTGAAAGCCTTGGTCATCTGATTTTTGACTGTTTTCACTGAAATGCCGAGTTCACGGGCTATTTCCTCATTAGAATACCCGTCACGTTTACTCATAAGAAAAATTTCCCTACATTTCTCGGGCAGATCATCAATAGCTCTCCATATTTTTGCATCTCTGAATGAAGTGTCTATCTCCTCTTCGCCCACCTCAGGTAGGTGTTCCTCGCCCACTAAGCTGGAAGAGCGATTGAGATGAGCCAGACATTCATTGCGTACACAGGCATAAAGAAAAGCTCTCAGATTAGTGATTTCGGCTCCATTTTCCAGTTGCATCCAGGTTTTCATGAACGCTTCCTGCACCATGTCCTCGGCGACATCCGCATTATCTACAATCCGGAGAGCAAACATTCCGAGCGGCAGATATAAACGTCGAAAAATGGTTTCAAATTCTTTGGAAGACATGATGAGTGAATCACTTCAGTTGTTAATCGTCTGCAAAGGTAATCAACAACTCCCGATTCGCAAAATATACGAGTTCCCCTCTATATGTGATAGCACCATCGACATCCTTGGATTCAAAAACCATAAAGTATTCGAATGGAGAAAATCAAAGCTGGCCACCTGTTAACCTATCTTCAATACCAAGTTCTTTGAAAAAACACAATATTTCATTCAGGAGTGAAATTTTTGTCGTACCTTTGAGTTATAATATTAAACTAAGTACACAACAGTGAGCGAGGTAGAACTTATCATATTGGAAGAAGGCAATCAATGCACTCTCTATTCCATCCAATTCAGTACTGAAG
>CAZKSF010000040.1:0-23977 GCA_964555405.1 uncultured Bacteroides sp. | reverse complement strand
AGTTATCAACACCGAAGCGCCTATATCTGTGCCTACCGGCGACCAAGTAAAAGGACGTTTGCTTAACGTGCTCGGTAAACCTATCGATGAGCTTGCTCCTCTTAACGATGAAAACGAACGAGCAATTCATCAACCGGCTCCCGAATTTTCAAATCTCGCTATTGGTACAGAAATCCTTTTCACCGGTATCAAGGTTATCGACCTCCTCGAACCATATTCTAAAGGTGGTAAAATCGGTTTGTTCGGTGGCGCCGGTGTGGGCAAAACTGTGCTCATCATGGAAATGATTCACAATATCGCTCGTGGTCACAACGGTTTCTCTGTGTTCACCGGTGTGGGCGAACGTACCCGTGAGGGTAACGACCTCCTTCGTGAAATGATTGAAAGTGGCGTTATCCGCTACGGCAAGAAATTTAAAGAAGGCATGGAACGTGGCGAATGGAACCTTGCTGATGTGGATATGGAAGAATTGAAACAATCGCAAGGCACATTGGTGTTCGGTCAGATGAACGAACCACCGGGTGCACGTCTTCGTGTAGCTCTTTCTGGTCTTACTGTTGCTGAACAGTTCCGCGATCAAGATGGCGGCGGACAGGATATTCTGTTGTTTATCGACAATATATTCCGTTTTACCCAAGCCGGATCTGAAGTTTCAGCACTTCTCGGACGTATGCCTTCGGCAGTAGGTTATCAGCCTACTCTTGCGTCAGAGATGGGTACTCTCCAGGAACGTATCACATCCACCACCAATGGTTCAATCACATCCGTGCAGGCAATCTATGTACCTGCCGATGACTTGACCGACCCGGCTCCGGCAACGACGTTCAGCTTCCTTGATGCCACTACGGTGCTTTCTCGAAAGATAGCTGAGCTCGGTATATATCCCGCTGTTGACCCGCTGGAATCTACGTCACGTATTCTTGATCCCAATATTATCGGTGAGGAACACTACAATGTGGCTCAGGCAGTAAAACAGCTTCTGCAAAAATACAACGAGTTGCAGGATATTATCGCCATTCTCGGTGTTGACGAGCTGAGTGATGAAGATAAACTTGTTGTAGCACGTGCACGGCGTGCACAACGTTTCCTCTCACAACCGTTCAATGTGGCAGAACAGTTTACTGGTCTTCCCGGTGTTATGGTACCTCTTAAGGAAACAATCCGTGGATTCAAGATGATCCTTTCCGGTGAGATGGATGAATATCCCGAACAGGCATTCCTCAATGTCGGAACAATTGACGATGCGATTGCGAAAGGTAAGAAACTGCTTGCGGAAGTTGAAGGATAATCCTGATAATTTTAAAACATTATTTTTAATCACTGATTATGACGCTCAAGATTATATCGACTGAAGATACGTTGTTCAACGGCGAGGTCACGCGTGTGACACTCCCTGGCGAATCCGGCGAATTCACCGTCCTGCGTAATCACGCAGCTTTGGTATCGACGTTAGTGCCGGGCAATGTATCATACGTTGTCAACGGACAGGAAGAATCCCTCCCTGTCAATGGCGGAGTTGTCGATATTGATAATAATGTAGTGTCAGTCTGTGTATATTGATGATATGAAGAAACTGCTCTTTACCATATTGATGCTCTTTGCCGGCATGTCAGCTTTAGTCGCTGAATCAGCGACATTAGCCTACGGAAAGGAGATCAGCGACCAAACCGAGCATGCCGAGGAAGCCATTAATCCCAAGGATATAATTTTTGAGCATCTTGGTGACGGTTATGGCTGGGAAGTGCCGTTTAATCACCATAAGCGTATACCGCTTCCGGTGATAGTGATCGGTACGGATGGCTTACACTGCTTCATGTCGTCTCATATCGACCACGGACAGACTTATCGCGATGGTAACGCCGAGTTCCGTATAGCTCCTAAGGATAGTGAATATGCAGGAAAGCTTGTGGAAATCGTCGATGGCAAGGAATATAAGCCCTGGGATTTCTCGATAACCAAGAATGTCTGTGGCATTTTCATTGCAGGAATACTGCTTGTAATCTCGATACTTGCAGTAGCACGCTGGCACAACACCAAAGGGCACAAGGCTCCCCGAGGTTTTATCGGTGCATTGGAAGCTCTGATTACTTTTGTATATGACGGGGTCATAAAACCCACTCTTCCACATTCGGCACCACGTTATGCTCCATATCTCCTGACTGCATTCTTCTTTATCCTGTACATGAATCTGTTAGGTCTGATCGTGGTATTCCCGGGCGGTGCAAATCTTACAGGTAATATAGCTATTACTTTGGTGCTCGCACTCTTCACATTTGTGATGACCAACTGTTTTGCAACAAAACATTATTGGAAAGAGATATTATGGCCCGATGTTCCCGTATGGTTGAAATTCCCTATTCCCATCATGCAGGTGATAGAAATATTCGGAATGTTTACTAAACCCGCGGCGCTTACCGTACGTTTGTTCGCCAATATGATGGGCGGTCATATCATAGTGCTTTCGCTGACGCTTCTCATCTTTATTCTGGCAGCACTGGGAGCTGCTGCATGCGGGGCAGCGACAGTGGTATCGGTAGCTTTCTCGATATTCATGCTTTTGCTTGATGTGCTTGTGAGCTTCATTCAGGCGTATGTATTCACGATGCTTTCTACAATATTTATCGGAATGGCTCATGAACCGGAACATCACGAGTCACCCAAGGAAAAAGCTCACACATCTTTACAGACAGAAACAAAATAATCAAAAATAACCACTCAAAAACTTACAACTATGTTAGCAATGATTTTAGCAGCCCTCGAAGGTCTTCTTGTAATCGGTTCTTGCATCGGCGCAGGTATTGCAGCGCTCGCAGCAGGTATTGGTATCGGCAAAATCGGTTCATCGGCTATGGAAGCTATCGCACGTCAGCCGGAGGCTGCAGGTGATATCCGAAGCAACATGATCGTTATCGCTGCCCTTATCGAAGGTGTTGCACTGTTCGCTGTAGTCGTTTGTATTCTTTCTTACTTCCTTTAATCCCCCAGAAACAACAGGATGGAACTGTTCACGCCCGATTTCGGCCTCGTATTCTGGATGTTTGTAGCATTCCTGGTTGTCCTCATTGTCCTTTGGAAGTGGGGCTGGCCTGCCATAATCAAAGGAGTCGAGAGCCGTGCTGACCTGATCGACAAAGGGGTTGAGTATGCCAAAAATGCCAAAGAGCAACTCGACCATGCGCGTGAAGAGTCAGAGAAGTACCTTGCTGAGGCTCGCCGTCAACAGGCGGAGATGCTCCGCGAGGCCGACAAAATGAAGTCGGAAATAGTAGAAGAAGCACGTTCAGAGGCTCAGAAAGAGGCTCAGAAAGTGATGGATGCTGCAAAGGTATCCATTGAACAGGCACGCAAGCAGGCTGAATTACAGCTCCGTAATGAAGTTAGTGAATTTGCTCTTGACATCGCTTCAAAGGTCGTACGCAGACAGATGCAGGATGACAAGGCTCAGCAGCAGCTTGTCGGTGAGCTTCTCAATGAAATGGAGAAACAAAATTAAAACGCGATGAACGAAGGACTGATTCCACGCCGATATGCCAAGGCACTTTTTAAGGTGGCTGGTGAACGCAAGGCTGAAAAGGATATCTACATGCTGATGGTCACGCTCGTGAGTTCATTTAGGTCGAATCCCGACCTGACAGCAGTTATCGATAACCCGTTTCAGTCGACTGACGATAAACTTGCTCTACTCGTAACTGCAGCCGGATCTACAAATGAACAGACACTCTTTGTAGACTTTTTGCAGTTGCTGGTAAACAACCGTCGTCTTGGCATGGTGGAGGCGATTGCCAACGCTTATATCGCGCTCTATCGCGAGGCAAACAATATCAAGGTGGTGCATGTAACATCAGCCGCCAAACTCACTCCCGAGGAGGAGGAGAGACTCAAGACAATGATCGACCGTCATATGGGAGGCGCCACGATGGAATATACATCGGAAGTTGATCCATCGCTGATAGGTGGATTTTGTGTCACTGTCGATAATGAACGCCTTGACGCGTCAATCAGTAATGAATTAAAACAATTGCGTTTAACTCTTTTAAGCAAACAAGCCATATAATGATCAACCCCAGCGAGATATCGGAAGTATTAAAAAAACAGCTCGAAAGCGTCCGTGAGAAAGTCACTTTCGAGGAGACCGGAACGGTGCTGTCGGTCGGTGACGGCGTGGCACATGTGTACGGTCTTGACAATGTGTGCGCCAACGAACTTGTCGAGTTTGAGAACGGTGTCAAAGGTGTCGCACTTAACCTCGAAGAAAGTAATGTCGGCGTAATCCTTCTCGACCGTGTAGACACGGTTACTGAAAATATGTCGGTTCGCCGTACAGGCGAAATCGCCTCTATCCCTGTGGGAGAAGGTCTACTCGGACGTGTCATTAATGTGCTTGGTGAGCCTATCGACGGCAAGGGTCCGATCACAGGCGATCTGATGCGTCTCCCGCTCGAACGTAAAGCACCCGGTGTCGTATTCCGTCAGCCGGTTAACCAGCCTCTTCAGACCGGTATTAAGGCTGTCGATTCGATGGTGCCCATCGGTAGAGGTCAGCGTGAGCTCATTATCGGTGACCGTCAGATCGGTAAGACGGCAATTGCAATCGATACTATTATAAACCAGCGTGCCAACTATGACGCAGGCAAGCCGGTATATTGTATATATGTCGCAATCGGACAGAAGGCATCTTCGGTTGCTGCCACGGTTGAAACTCTTCGCCGCAACGGCGCACTCGATTATACTGTAGTAGTTGCCGCTACGGCTTCCGATTCTGCATCAATGCGTTATTATTCGCCTTTTGCCGGTGTTGCAATCGGTGAGTATTTCCGTGATACCGGTCGCGACGCTCTTATCATTTACGATGACCTTTCAAAACAGGCTGTCGCATATCGAGAGATTTCACTTATTCTCAAGCGTCCTTCCGGTCGTGAGGCATATCCCGGTGATATTTTCTATCTCCATTCACGTTTGCTTGAACGTGCAGCCAAGATTATCGACAACCAGGAGGTTGCTTCGAACATGAACGACCTTCCCGAGCCATTAAAGCCGATCGTTAAGGGTGGTGGCTCTCTGACTGCTCTTCCGATTATCGAGACACAGGCAGGTGACGTTTCAGCATATATTCCGACCAATGTAATTTCAATTACGGATGGTCAGATATTCCTTGAGACTGCTCTTTTCAACCGCGGTATCCGCCCGGCCATCAACGTGGGTATCTCGGTGTCGCGTGTGGGTGGTAACGCTCAGATCAAGTCGATGAAGAAAGTGGCAGGTACACTGAAAATTGACCAGGCACAGTTCCGTGAGCTTGAGTCCTTTACAAAATTCGGTGGTGATATCGACCCGGTTACCGCACGTGTGATCGACAAAGGTCGTAAGAACGAGCGGCTGCTCATACAACCCCAATATCATCCGTTTAAAGTAGAGGAGGAGGTTGCTGTGATTTTCTGCGGTACCAAGGGATTGCTGGAAAATGTACCTCTCGACAAGGTTGCAGAGTTCGAAAAACAACTTCTACAGCTTTTGCACGCAAAACATCAGGCAGATGTCCTTGATGTAATCCGTGAAGGAAAGCTGACGGATGATGTCACGGAAAAATTGACAAAGGCTGCACAGGATGTAGCGGCAGGCTTTGCGAAATAAAAGACCAATCACAAACGCAGACGCAACCCCACTCATCAGATGGCAACATTACGAGAACTGAAAGGACGTATCGGCTCTGTAGCTTCTTCGGAGAAGATTACCGGAGCTATGAAGATGATATCATCTGCCAAGATGCACAAGGCGGAAGCAGCCCTGAAACGTCTCGTCCCGTTCCGCGGGATGATATGCGGCATTCTTGGTAATCTGCTTTCTGCTGATGCCGAGTTTCATTCGCCGCTTATGGACGTAAGGGAGGTTCACCGCGTCTCGATCGTTGTGCTCGGTTCGGATGACGGACTTTGCGGCGCATACAACCTCAATATCTTCAAACTCCTTCTCCGCACTATTACCGGATGCCGAAAAGATTTCGGAGAGAATGTGGACATAGAGTTGATTCCGGTAGGAAAGAAGATTAATAAAGCCGTGCGTTCGCTTTCCGACGGTCATATTACGGTATATACCCCAGCCGGTGTGGATTCAAAAACCACCGGTGACGGTGTAAGAGTGTTTACCGATAACCTCCGTAAGCGCTATGAAAGCGGAGAAATAGACAGAGTAATATTGGTACATATGAACTTTGTCAGTATGTCTCGCCAGACTCCGGTATCAGAAACATTTTTGCCGGTTGAACAGGCGACATTCTCATCCAACGGTGTCAGTGAATCGAACCGACCGTACATATTCGAACCCGATCCACAGCGCATTTTCTCTTCAGTGCTTCCGATGTTCATGATGTCACTGATGCAGGAGGTGTTTACCCAAAACCGTGCGGCAGAACAGGCGGCACGCGTGATGGCGATGCAAAGCGCTAACGATAATGCGAAGAAACTCCTTGACGAGCTGCAGCTCGAATACAATAAATTACGTCAGCAGAGCATAACCACCGAGTTGCTTGACATACTCGGCGGTCAGGCACGATAGACGCAGACTCCAATCGAAAATCAATCACAACGAACAGAGCAATAAAGTAATTATGGGTAGTGTAAAAGATTATTTTTCTTCTTTAGGGAAAGGGGTCGCCAGTCTGCTCAAAGGCATGCAGGTGACCGGCAAAGAATTTATTACCCCTAAGATCACGGAAAAATATCCCGAAAACCGCGCCACAGTGCATGTGCCGGAGCGGTTCCGAGCCATCCTTGAGCTTAAGTATGATGACGAAGGTCGTCATAAGTGTATTGCGTGTGGTATTTGCGAACGCAATTGCCCCAACGGAACCATCTCGCTTACAACCAAGATGGTAGATACACCGGACGGAAAGAAAAAACGTAAACTCGACCGCTACAGCTATGATTTGGGAAGCTGTACTTTCTGTCAACTGTGTGTGACTTCATGTCCGCAAGATGCCCTCCGATTCTCAAATGATTTCGAACAGGCTGTATTCACCCGTGAGAAGCTTGTGAAGACACTCAATTATTTACCGGAGAAAGAAGATCCCGCGCCGTCACCTGAAGAACTTGCCCACATGGCTGCCGAACGCGAAGCAAAGATAGCAGCGGCAAAAGCTGCCGCCGCCGCGCGTAAAGCCGCTGCAGAGGCAGCCGGAAACGGTGGCGCACCTCAGACTGACAATGAAAAAAGTAATTAAAATATGGATTCAGTAGGAAGTATCTTAATGTATTGGATAATCGCTATAGCGATTGTCGTGTTCTCGGTACTGACTGTGACTACCCGTCGCATCCTGCGCTCGGCAACCTACCTGCTGTTTACACTCTTCGCAACTGCTGCAATTTATTTCAAACTCGATTATGAGTTTCTTGGAGCGGTGGAGATAGCAGTGTATGCAGGTGGTATCGTTGTGCTGTTCGTGTTTGCGATTCTTCTGACTTCAAGTCCCGGCTCCAAGAGTGAGGTACTCGCTTCACGTCGTAAGAACCTCGGACTCCTGGCAGCGGTAGCCACTCTTCTGGTAACAGGCTATGCCCTGTTCAGCCGTGCTGCCACAGCTGTCACATCGTTGCCGGCTATGGACAATCCCACTATGCACCGTATCGGTCAGACTCTCATGGGATCGGGCAGCGGACAGTATCTTTTGCCTTTCGAGGCGATCAGTGTGTTGTTACTCGCATGTATAATCGGCGGTGTCGTAGTGGCCCGCAAACGTTAACACCTCGCCTTACATCATGGATATAACTATTCTTTATTATCTGATTCCGTCGCTGGTGATGTTTGCCTGCGGAGTTTATGGTTTCATGACACGCAAAAACATGATTGCCATGTTGATATCGCTGGAGTTGATGCTCAATTCAGTAGATATCAATTTTGTGGTGTTCAACCGCTATCTTTACCCGGGATCAATGGAGGGTATGTTCTTCACCCTTTTTGCAATAGCAATCGCGGCTGCTGAAACAGCTCTTGCCATCGCAATAATCCTCAATCTCTACAGGTCGATCAAGAAGATTGACGTTACGGAAGTCAATAAACTGAAAAACTAAGCGCAATGGAGATTACCGTACCTATATTAATTTTAAGCATACCCCTTGCCATGTTTCTGGTGCTGGGACTGCTGGGACCGTTTATGAGTAAACGTCTCGCAGCTACTCTCGGTACTTGCGGCATGGGTGTTACGCTCATACTGGCTTACTTTACAGCCTTTACCTACTATTTTAGCGGCAATCCGCTTTTCATAAACGGAACGGATCGCCTCCAGGCAATAATATTCAACTTTACCTGGCTGCAGTTCACACCTAACCTTGTGATCAAGTTAGGATTCCTTCTCGATCCTATTTCAGCCATGATGCTTGTAGTCATCACTACAATTTCTTTTATGGTTCACCTTTACAGTGTGGGCTACATGACCGATCATCATGGTAAATTTGAAAAGGGACTCCAGCGTTACTATGCCTTCCTGTCGCTCTTCAGCTTCTCGATGCTTGGTCTTGTAGTCGCTACCAATATTTTCCAGATGTATATTTTCTGGGAGCTTGTGGGTGCTTCTTCTTATCTGCTCATCGGATTTTACTACACTCGCCCCTCGGCCGTGTCAGCTTCGAAAAAGGCATTTATTGTTACCCGTTTCGCCGACCTCGGTTTTCTTATCGGTATCCTTCTGTTGTCGTTCTACACTCAGACTTTCGACTTTATACAGATGACATCCGATCCGGCTGCCGTATTCGCATCAACCGCCGGCGCAACATTCATGGGTGGTTCAGTGCTGACTTGGGCACTCTGCCTGATTTATGTTGGTGGTATGGGTAAATCGGCAATGATGCCTCTCCATATCTGGCTTCCTGATGCAATGGAAGGTCCTACTCCTGTATCTGCACTTATCCATGCTGCAACAATGGTTGTTGCCGGTGTTTATCTCGTGGCACGCATGTTCCCCGTTTACCTGCAGTCGGAATTCGCCTTGCAGTTTGTCCTGGTCGTAGGTGCGATTACAGCTTTGTATGCGGCTATAGTGGCATGTACGCAGATAGATATCAAGCGTGTACTTGCGTTCTCAACTATTTCGCAGATAGCATTCATGATGGTTTCACTCGGCGTAGCCCGTCCTGAGATCCATGATGCCCTCGGTTACATGGCTTCCATGTTCCATCTGTTCACACACGCGATGTTCAAGGCACTTCTCTTCATGGGTGCCGGCGCTCTTATACATGCAGTGGGTTCGAACGATTATACCGCAATGGGTGGTCTTCGCAAGTATATGCCGATCACACACATTACGTTCCTCATCGGCTGTCTTGCAATTGCCGGTATCATACCGTTTGCCGGATTCTTCTCGAAGGATGAGATTCTGGTTGCCGTTTATGATTACAGCACATTCTGGGGTATCTGGATGACCTTTGTAGCCGGACTCACGGCATTCTATATGTTCCGCCTCTATTACCTCATATTCTGGTGGAATGATCCGAAATATGATCACAAACCTCATGACGGCGGTATCTGCATGAGTCTTCCGCTCATATTCCTGGCATGTGTATCGTGTGTAGCCGGTTTCATACCTTTCGGCAGACTTGTGACCTGGCAGGGACATGAGTATATCATTCACATGAACTGGGCAATCGCCGGCATAAGCCTTGCAGTTGCAATCATTTCGATATGCATCGCAACCGTGCTCTATAAAAATGAGAACGATAATCCCCGTGCTATGGCTGACAGAGCACGCTGGTTATGGCAGGCAGCGCATCATCGTTTCTATTGGGACGAGATCTATATGTTCGTGACTCATAAAATTATCTTCAACCTTATCTGCCGTCCGATAGCATGGTTCGACCGTCATATCATAGACGGAACGATGGACGGATTCGCATTTGTCACAAACAAGGCATCCTACGCAATCCGCGGCTTGCAGAGTGGTTCGATCCAGTGGTATGTTTGGGTTTATCTTATCGGCGCACTGCTCCTTGGAGCTGTCACCGCAATCTGCTGGATGTAATAACCCGTGAAACCAATCACAACCAATTAACGCAGTAAAGTAATTATGTTTTCGAATATATTGATCTATTTCGTAGTGATTCCCATTCTTATGTTGGGAATCATGGCGCTGTGCCCCGGTCGTGTCAAACCGGTGCGTATGGTGTCGCTGATCGGATCGCTGGTGCTTCTCGGACTTTCGGTGTGGCTACTTTGCGATTTCCTCGGTCTTCGCGCCGCCGGAGCTGATGCTCCTATGCTATATACCGGATCGTGGGAGTGGTTTTCGCCACTTAACATCAACCTTGCCGTTGGTGTGGACGGTATTTCGATAGCTATGCTAATCCTTACATCGATTATCATGGTGACAGGAACCCTGGCATCATGGAAGATCGATCCGATGCCTAAAGAATTTTTCCTTTGGCTCATTCTTCTTTCAACGGGCGTATTCGGCTTCTTCATCAGCATTGACCTGTTCACAATGTTCATGTTCTATGAGGTGGCTCTTATCCCGATGTATCTGCTGATCGGTGTATGGGGTTCAGGTAACAAGAATTATTCGGCAATGAAGCTTACCCTTATGCTTATGGGTGGCTCAGCATTCCTGATGCTCGGTCTGATCGGTATATATTATCATTCGGCTCCCGCCGGATCAGAACACACCTGGAATCTCCTCCAGATCGCTCAGAACGCTTCGATCGACCGCGGCTGGCAGCACGCGCTCTTTGTGCTGACATTTGTTGGTTTCGGTGTTCTCGGAGCTATGTTCCCGTTCCATACATGGAGTCCTGACGGTCACGCTTCAGCACCTACAGCAGTATCGATGCTCCATGCAGGTGTACTTATGAAACTTGGCGGTTACGGCTGTTTCCGTGTTTCGATCTACCTTATGCCAGAAGCAGCACAGGATCTTGCCTGGATATTCCTTATCCTAACCGGTATTTCGGTAGTGTACGGAGCCTTCTCGGCATGTGTGCAGACCGACCTCAAGTATATCAATGCCTACTCATCGGTAAGTCACTGCGGTCTCGTACTCTTCGCAATCCTCATGCTGAATACCACTGCAATGACAGGCGCTATCATGCAGATGCTCTCACATGGTCTGATGACGGCACTCTTCTTTGCGTTGATCGGTATGATATACGGACGCACGCATACACGCGATATACGGAAGATGGGAGGTTTGATGACGATTCTTCCTTATCTGGGTGTATGTTATGTGATAGCCGGTATGGCGTCACTCGGTTTGCCGGGTCTTTCAGGATTCGTTGCCGAGATGACTATTTTCATCGGATCATTCCAGCACACCGATACATTCCATCGCGTGTTTACAATAGTGGCATGCTGCTCTATAGTAATCACCGCAGTTTACATTCTCCGTGTGGTCGGCAAGCTTCTGTTGGGTCCGCTTCAGGATCCGCATCATGCTGATCTTCCCAAAGCCGAGTGGTGGGAAAAACTTTCGACTGCTGCTCTTATTGTAAGTGTCGCAGTGATCGGCTGCTTCCCGAACTTCTTTGAAGACCTGATTAAAATGACCTTCACACCTGAGATCTTCACGGTGTTGGGTATGAACCAATAAGACTAAGATTAACAAGCAATGGATTATTCACAATTTTTAGCAATGAAGCAAGAAATAGGATTGTTGGTTGCATTCCTGTTAGTCTTCCTCTATGACACATTCATGCCTAAAAGCGCACAGCGCTCTATCGGCTGGTTGGCATTTGTCACGGTAGCCATTGCCACAGCGATGAGCTTCTGTCCCGAGACTTGGATGCCGGCATCGGTATTCGGTGGCATGTATGTAACAGCACCTGCGTATGTTGCGATTAAAACTATCCTTAATGTAGGTGTTCTGATCATTATTCTCCAAGCTATGCGTTGGGCCGAAAGTGAATTTGTAGTTATTCGTCGCGGCGAATTTTACGAATTGCTTTTAGTGACACTGTTCGGTATGTATCTTATGATTTCGGCAAAGAACTTCCTTCTTTTCATAATCGGTCTTGAAACTGCATCCCTGCCTTTGGCAGCTATGGTAGCTTTCAACAAAAACCATTATGAAAGCCACGAGGCTGCCGTGAAGTATATTCTGACTGCCGTATTCTCATCGGCAGTGCTGATGATGGGTCTGTCGTTTGTATATGCACTCACCGGAACGCTTTATTATGATGGCATCGGCGCTGCACTGTACGCTTATGACGGCAGTGTAGTGCTTATGATAGTGGGTCTGGCATTCGTAATCGCCGGCTTTGGATTCAAGCTTTCGCTGGTTCCTTTCCACCTTTGGACAGCAGATGTTTATGAAGGTGCGCCTACGGTTGTAACCTCATACCTTTCTGTAATATCAAAAGGTTCAGCGGCATTTGCCTTCATGATGGTGCTGATGAATGCTTTCGGAGCCGTTTATTCCGTGGCATGGGAATGGATGATGTATGCACTCATTATCCTTACCATTACAGTCGGTAACCTCTTCGCAATCCGTCAGACTAACTTGAAGCGATTCCTCGCTTTCTCGTCAATTTCACAGGCAGGTTACATAATGCTTGCCATCATGGCTGACAACCAGATGGGAGTTGCCGCGTTGATGTTCTATGTGCTCGTATACATCTTCTCGAATCTCGGAGCATTCGGTGTTATCTCAGCTATGGAACAGTCGACCGGACGTCTTACAATGGAAGGATATAACGGGCTTTATAAGACCAATCCCCGTTTGGCATTTACAATGATGCTTTCGATGTTCTCGCTCGCCGGTATTCCTCCGTTCGCCGGTTTCTTCTCGAAATTCTTTATTTTCACGTCTGCCCTCAGTGCAGGTTCGGTTGCTATGTATGTTCTGGTGCTGATAGCTCTGATCAATACAATCATATCGCTCTACTATTACCTGCTTGTGGTAAAGGCAATGTTTATAAATGATTCAGAGAATCCTGCTCCTACATTCCGTTCATCATGTATGGAACGTGCGGCAATGTGGATTTGTGTTCTTGGAATTTGCTTCCTCGGTATCGTAAGCTGGATATATAACTCACTTCTTGAGCTTCCTGCAGTGTACTGATACCCCTTATAACTATAATAAAAACCCTCGCTTTGTGTGACAGAGCGAGGTTTTTTTTGATTAATTGGGCTTATTTGACTAATTATTCAAATTGGGCTAATTGGGCTTATTTGAGTATTACTTTGCCGAGCTTACCATCGTTGTATTTAACGATGTATATACCGGCTTCATCGGTTGACTCTACACGACGACCGGTCAGATCGTAAATGGCACTGATACCGGTTGCGGTGCTGAGATTTCCTATAGATGTCGGAATATCGGTTTTAACATTGATGGTGACGCCAACACCGGGACCTTTGACTGTTACGTCACCTTCCACGGCTTCCTCACCGGCACGTGCGATAGTGAGCACACATTCGTTGTAGCGTCCTGAGACAGTAGCTGTCAGACCATCCGGCACATCTACTGTAAGCATAGAGCCGTCGTAATAGCTTCCAAGAGCAACGGTTGCCTCCGATTCATCAGCTCCTATAGTGATCCTTTCAACATTTGCTGTAAGCCATGGATACTCGGCAATCAGTCCGATAGCGAAACCGCCTGTGGGGAAGACATAGTCACCATATTCGTCGATATATCTGATAGACTTGAACGAGTAGTAAGTATTCATGTCAACATGACCCTGAAGATTGATTTCGTTGAGCATGTAGCCGAAGGTATTGTCAAATCGGCACGGATTCTTAGACTGGAGAGGTGCGAAATATTCAACCTTGTCGGAGTTGAAACCTTCAAGCATGAATACGTATGCCGGATGCTCGTCAGTAGCACGGAAAGCAACCGGTTCGTCGAAAATGAATGGCAAATACAGATAATCCTTGCTATCCTCACCATTGAGCGATTGCACCTGACTGCCGTTGATGTTAGCGCGTGCTATCAATGTGAAAGTATTAAAATCGCTACTCCACTCAGAGTTAATGGCATATATCGAGGCAGACAGCTCAGCATCAGCGCCGATCCGCCCCCATCCGTATACACTTATACCGTTTGCCACTATATCCGCCTCATCTGACGGTACAAAGAGATTTCCTATGCCTATCAGGTGCGAGAAGTTACCTTCCATCGGCTCAGAACCGTTGAGTGAATAGTTAAGCCAGTAACGGTCGGTAAATTCATTGTATCCGAATACAGGAACACTATAGGCACCCTGAGAGTCATCTCTTACGGAGATCATTTCAATATCCTGCTCGTTGATGCCGAACTGGAACAGAGAGAACTCAAGTTCACCTATATTAGTGGTAATTTCAGGTTTGCCGCCTGCCTGGAAATACTTGTACGGTGCCGTATAGTATGCATCTGACGATCCGGGGGCTGTAGCCATAAGAGTCGGAGGAGTGAAAAGATTGTTTTTCAAAGACTCTGCCGAACTATAGTCAGGCACATAAGTTACTGTAAGCTCATCCTCCTCGTCAGATGTCACCTCATCACCGGTTTCCGGATCGCAGTATTTCCACGAATAAGTAGCTATGTCTTCCGACATATTTGTCCATGTAATGGGAGCATACACCGGATAGAGAGTAAAATCAGATAAAAGGGAAGTGAACCGATTGTCATTAGAAAGTCCCCAGTACAATGTATTGAACGGATCCATGTAAGATATATTCTCAAGTTCGGGATACCCGATGCCGATAGCGTCAATAAATAGTGAATTGCCATCAGTTCCGACATATCTGAATCCGACTTTCACCTTTTTTCCGGAGTATTCGTCAAGACTCACTGTCTGTTTCGACATCTGCGAAGAAGACATATCATATAGTTCCTGGAAAGAGTATTCGAGGTATTCCTGTGCGTAGTCGCGGACGACTGCCCATTCGCCTCCCTCTTCCTTAACCATAATCTGGAGAGTATATGCCAGGATTTTATCTCCGATGTATTCATTCGTATCCCAGTCGATATTATCGGTACTGTAAAACCATACCGGTTCAAGAGTCATCCAGTAGGAGAGCACCATATTGTCTCCAAGCTGTACTTCGGGAGATATCAACCATTCGTCCTGCTGGTCCATTGAATACAGGATACCGAACAGATAATCACCGTCGACAGCACTGATTCCCAACCATGGAATTGACATCTGCGGGAGCCAGCTGTCATCCATGCTACAGTTACCGTAATGTTCTACAGACCAACCGTCGGGAACCCATTCCCAGGTTTCGCCGTCCCATCCCGAGAAATTCTCATAAAGGACGAAACCGTCTTTCGTCTCGGATTTCGCGATAGAGGCTCGCGGCGAACTCTGCAACTTATGAGCGGAATGTCCGGGAACAACAAGTTGTTTACGACCGTCAGGCCTGTTTTTAATAACATCGGCTGATAGACGTTTCACCGGAATGTGCCTGTTCTGGGTTACGCTTGCCTCTGTGACGACTTTTAATCCTGTGTCTGCCTTGATATCAGCATACACGTTCCCTCCTAAAAGGGTTGCCGCCATTCCTAAAAATAGAAAATGCTTCATTTTAAAGATATTAATTAATAAACATGAAAGAGTATCAGGTTGAAAAAGAGAAAGTTTATTCCTGCTGTTATTTGGTATTGCAAAGTTAAATAAAAATGTGTGATTTCAATCGTAAGAATCAGTCTTTCTGAATGCTGAGATACCAATAATTGTCAATACAAAAACTCCCGCTTACCCTCCGGTTATATTCCGGGGTTAAGCGGGAGTGATGGGAAAAGTACGGTTTATACGGTTACTGTTGCTGTGTTGTAAGGGCTACACAAGCCCATCGGTCGCGTTCGGTTACGCCCATCGTTCTGAGACCGCAACGTGCAGCTTCAGCTTCAATCAGTTCGACATCATCCACATAAAAACCGCTTAACAGCATTTTGCCTCCTTTCGCGAGGTGATTGACATAAGTATGCAAATCATTCAGGATTATATTGCGGTTAATGTTAGCGAGCAGACGGTCTGCCGGTTTTATACCGGACAACTTAGCTGCGTCACCGAGAATTACGTTTATCTCCGGATGACCGTTAGACACAACGTTATCTTTAGCATTCAGATATGCGAATTCATCAATTTCAATGGCAGTAACCGGCGATGCCCCACGCATTGCTGCAAGAATGGCAAGGATACCTGTTCCGGTGCCCATGTCAATGAGTGATTTATTATCGAGGTCATCGTCAAGCAATTGTTCCAGGATGAGCGATGTAGTCGCATGATGTCCTGTTCCGAACGCCATCTTCGGATCAATAGTAATGTCGTAGCTACATTCCGGAATATCCTTGTGAAATGAACTGTGAATCACGCATCGGTGACCGATGATTATCGGTTGGAAATAATTCCGCTCCCATTCGGCGTTCCAGTCACGTCCTTCAACATGAGTTACGGAGGCGGCAGCCGTTGTTGGCATGGGAATCATTTCTGCAATTCTTTCTGCATCATGAAGCTCGGAGTTGTACAGCTCCTTACGGATATACGCAGTGACGCCTTTTTCGTCGGGGACAAAGCTTTCGAAACCTTCATCGGCAAGAATAGCGGCAAGAATATCGGTCCGTGTCTCGTCGCAAGGAGAGAGGTCATATCTCACTTCGATATAATCGTTCATATGAAGAAATGGTAATGATTATACAGAATGCTATTTACGGAATTTTTTAAATGTCGAGAAGGCACGCCGTACAAGCCGAAACGCCATTATTCCATATTCGAAATAACTGAATGAATTGAAAATACGTCCGAACCAACCGGAAGTGTTCGCTAAACCTGCTGATGACTGTACCCCACGGAAATAAGCAATGAGACGCTCTTTCTGAATTTCGAGACGTGCTGTATTCACAGCCCGTTGAAAACGTAACTCCTCAAGTGTATATCCGCCCCATTCGGGATGTTCGTGAGGATATGATTTGTAGTCTGACATAATTCAATCAAGATAAAATAAGACGTGTAACGAAGCGTGCAACGGGATCAATGATAAGCTGGCGTCGGAAAATCACGACCAGTACCATGCCGATCAAATAGACTCCGGCTATAATCAGGTACGCCCAAGCCATTCCAAGAGACTCGCCGATCCAGTTGGCGGCGGCGACAGTGAGGAACAACATGACTATGCCGGAAAGCAAAGCTAAAACGGCAGCGACGGCAAATGTGCTGACAAGTACAGTAATCTTCTCTGATAAGGTCAGCTTTATATCTTCTGTTTTCAAACGAAGATAGCGTCGCACTATCTTCCAGAGACGGTCAAATGAAGAGTCTTTTTCCGGCATTTTTGAGAATACGAGAATCAGTGATTTTGAAAATTCGGACAGATAAAATCAATACGGCGGATGTCGCAATGTGCATGAGCACCGGACACGCCGCCGTATCGTAAACGGATTAACTGCGAGGTGCGTTATCAGTCGTCAACCTCGGTTGTGAGTTGCTCGACAAGGAGGTCAATTTCACTGTCAGAGCAAAGGATGCCTTTCTTGCGGAGGATTTCCTTGATACGGAGACGTGTATCCTCGCCTTTCTCCGGTGCGAACAGAATCGCGGTTGCAGCGCCTACGACAGCGCCACCGAGAAAAGCATACAATAAAGTCAGATTATTAGCCATATTTTTTGAATAGTTATAGTGTTGTAGAGGAGACTATTAGACTTTCTCCTGAATTTCCTCAGCTATTTCGTCAGCAAGAGCTTCAAGCTTGCTTTTCTTTAGCTTTACGCCTTTTTCTTTGAGGAATTCAACGATTTCGCGACGAGTACGTTCGCCCTTTTCAGGTGCAAAAAGCAGACCAACAGTTGCTCCGGCAACAGCACCGCCGATAACGGCGCAGATTACATGTAATGGTTTCATAAAAATATATCGAATAAAAATTAAAATTCAGTTTCGCATTTATAACAATGGCACGAAGCAAATAGTTCGGTTAAACCCAATAATTTTTTTTCGTGTTTGCTAAGTTAGAGAAAATAGATGATTTAAGCAAATTATTTTGCCTAAATAAATCTTTACCCTCTTTGCCCGGGTTTTTACCGATCATTGCCATCCGCCCCCGAGCACACGGTAGAGCTGCACTATGCAAAGCTGTTTCGACCTTAAGGCGTTGCTGAGACCTATCTGCGCC
Source organism: uncultured Bacteroides sp. (assembly GCA_964555405.1). Taxonomy (GTDB): domain Bacteria; phylum Bacteroidota; class Bacteroidia; order Bacteroidales; family Muribaculaceae; genus Paramuribaculum. The sequence continues at coordinate 5,913 of CAZKSF010000040.1, read as the reverse complement.
TCAAAGTAGTTACGTTGTGCGTCCAGAACGTCAAGATATCCTATGACACCGTTAATATATTGCAGCTGAGCGAGGTCCATGGTGGTTTTAGCTGACTTTTCAAGCTGTATCGCTGAAGCGTATATCTCTTTTACCTTACGGAAATCGGTTATAGCATTGCTTACTTCGGTAAAAGCTGTAATCACAGCCTTTTCATACCGTAAGTTTTCCTGCTCATATTCAGCCTGTGCGGCCCGGTATTTTCCCTGTTTACGCCCGAAATCCAATATAGGACCTACCAGACCGGCTGACAGCCAATACATCGGCGACTTCAGGAAACCGGTTAACTCGTCACTTTCCAGACCGCCTTGAGCGGTGAGCGTGAGCCGTGGGAATCTGTCGGTATAAGCTATACCCACAGCTGCGTTCGCCGCACGTAGCGATAATTCAGCCTGACGTAAATCGGGACGACGCATGAGTAACGTAGAGGGTATCCCTACAGGTAGCGTCTCAGGCAGATCCATATTATTAAGTTTCGCAGAACGTTCAATCGTTCCCGGAAATTCGCCGAGCAGCAGACTTATCTCACTTTCCTTAATTGCAATAGCTCTTTCGAGCACCGGCACACGGGTTACAGTACGTTCGAGCTCAACCTTCGCCTGCTGATAACTTGTCTCTGAAGTCAGACCTCCTTCCCATCGTAAACGGGCTATACGTTCGCCTTCGCGGCGTGCGTAAAGGGTCTGGTTAACGATCGAGAGCTCATTATCAAGCGCGACGAGTTCATAATATGCCTGGGCGACGGAAGCGATAAGAGTCACCTGCAAGGCATTACGACCTTCGATGGAGGCAAGCCATTGAGAGCGGGCCCGCTCATCTGCCCACCGGAGATTACCCCAGATGTCGAGTTCCCAGGATAGACCGCCTTTTAGACCGTATTCCGGATCGGGCTTGAAATTGTCACCGCCATAGTTCAGCCCCTCTTTCTGCCCGTATGCCTGTCCGCTGATCAGAGGCATAAGTTCGGCTTTGGTTGAACGTCGGAGCTGTCCGAGCTGACGTATGCGTGCATCGGCTATCGCCAGATCCTTGTTGTTGTCGAGCGCATGCTGAATGAGATCCTGAAGCTTGGTGTCGGGGTATATTATATGCCAGTCGACATCAGCTATCGAGAAGGAGTCGGTATCAGATGATTCGCTGAAAGCCTGCGGCATATCCGGGTCGGGTTTTACAAATCGTTGACCGAGCCGACATGATGACAGTATACCGGCAACAGCGGTTATCAGCGCGAATATAATTGCTTTATTCTTGTCCATAAACTGTGGTTTTTGTGACGAGCGAGCACCCGATAAATCAAAACAAAGAAGAAAGGAACCAGGAGTATGCCTAAAGTAACCGCGAAAATCATTCCGAAGAACACACCGGTGCCGATAGCCTGACGGCTTGCCGATCCCGGTCCGGAGGCGATAACCATCGGAAGCATGCCGAGAATGAAAGCGAGGGAGGTCATTACTATCGGACGGAAACGAAGCCGGCACGCATATATTGCGGCATCAAGTGCATCAACACCTTTATCCGCCTCCGATTTGGCAAATTCCACAATAAGGATGCCGTTCTTGGCTGCCATACCCATTAGCATAACGAGACCTATCTGAAAGTAGACATCATTCTGCAGTCCGCACGCCCATGCTCCGAGATATGCTCCGAGTGCGGCTACAGGGAGTGACAGCAGTACGGCAGCCGGAACCGACCAGCTTTCGTAGAGCGCGGCAAGGAACAGGAAAACAAATACAAATACCAGAGCGAGCACCAGTCCGGTATTACCCCCGGTTTTCTTTTCCTGAAAAGAGAGTCCGCTCCATTCCACTCCGATATTCGAGGGAAGATGTTCGCGGGCAATCCGCTCAAGAGCATCCATGGCCTGACCTGAACTATAACCGTGTGCAGGCTCGCCGGTAATCATCGCAGTATTGAACATGTTGAATCTTCTCAATGTGCCGGGACCGGTGGTGTAGTCGGTCGTGCCGAGAGCCGTGAGGGGTATCATGCGGTCGCCTGCACCGCGTACATAGAACAGATTGAGATTGTCGCGCTGTTCGCGGTAAGGTGCCTCTGCCTGGATATACACTCGGTATACGCGGTTGAACATATTGAAGTCGTTCACGTAAACAGAACCGGTGAACGCTTTCATGGTGGAGAAAACATCCGAAAGAGGTACGCCAGAAAATTTTACCTTATCACGGTCAACATCAAAATATAATTGCGGTATCTCGCTTTGCATAGCCGAAGAGACCCCCGACAGTTCCGGAGCTTTAGAAGCGTAAAACACCAGCGAGTCGGCAGCACGGGCAAGATCTTCAGCCGAAGCATCGCCGCGAGCCTCCAGCTGTAGCTCGATTCCGCCCGAATTACCGAGTCCGGGAATAAGCGGAGGTCGTGAAAGGTACACTTTACACTCAGGATATTCCGACAGATCCTTCCGCACTACAGCCATTATATCGTCTACAGTCTCACCGTCTCTTTCTTCCCAAGCCTTCAGAATCACAGTGAGTTCGCTACGCGCCTGGCTACTGCCCACGCGTCCGCTTGATCCTGCCACACTCTGGACATATTCCACCGCCGGGTTTGCCTGCAGATAGCGGACAGCCCGTTCGGTAACACGTCTTGTACGTTCAAGAGTAGCTCCTTCAGGTAATTCAAGTTCAATTTTGAAATATCCCTGATCTTCCGATGGCAGGAATCCTGACGGCATGAGGTAATTGACACCGAAAATCAGTAATATCATTGTTAAAAATAATCCTAAAATCAGACCTTTGTGATTTTGCGAACCACGCACAAGTCCGATATAGCCCCGGTTTCCGGCATCTATCCAACGGTTGATGGACCGGAAAACTACATTAGGCTTTTTCTCTGCTTTCGAATCGGAAGGAAGGCGCAGGAGCATCGAACACATTACAGGACTAAGGGTGAGGGCAACTACCGCTGACAATAGAACTGATACTACGATAGTCACCGAGAACTGCCGGTACAACTGACCGGAGATTCCGGGAAGGAAGCTGACCGGCACGAATACTGCGCCGAGTACCAGTGAAGTAGCGAGAATTGCACCGGCAAGATCTTTGACAGCTTTCCGTGTGGCTTCCTGAGCCGAGACATGCTCTTCCTCCATAATACGCTCTACACTTTCGACGACCACTATGGCGTCATCCACCACAATACCGATAGCAAGCACGAGACCGAGCAGTGTGAGCATGTTGAGTGAGAATCCGAGAACCATCATCACACCGAAAGTACCGATAAGCGAAATAGGTACTGCAACCAATGGAATTACAGTTGCCCGCCAGCTTTGTAATGACAGGAATACCACGAATATCACAAGCGCAAGGGCTTCGAACAGAGTTTTATAGACCTCATGAATGGATTCGTCTATGTAGGTAGTCATGTCGAAAGGAATGTTATAGGTCATTCCTTCAGGGAAAGATGCGGCGATCTCCTTCATCGCTTTTTTTACTTCGGCGGCTACATCAAGCGCATTGGCGCCCGGAAGCATGTAAATTGCCATTACCGCTGCATTCTCATTGTTGATGGCGCTTTCCGAATTGTAGCTCTGTGCTTCAAGCGAGATACGCGCCACATCGCGCAACCTCACGAGCGAGCCGTCGGGCAGAGCGCGTACAACTATTTCCTCGAATTCTCCAACAGTCGACAATCTGCCTTGAGTAGTGATCGGTATAGTCACGTCCAGACCCTGCACAGGTTGTTGACCGAGTACACCGGCAGCCGACTCGCGGTTCTGATCCTTAAGAGCTTTCTGAAGATCGGCAACGGTAATACCGAGACTTGCCATTTTGTCCGGCTCGACCCATATCTGCATTGCGTAATAACGGCTGCCGATATTCGATACACGTCCGACACCCGGAACACGCCGCAGCATGTCGAGCACATTGAGAGTGGCATAGTTGCTGAGGTATATCTCATCGAATTTCGGATCGGAGGAGGTCAGACATATGGTGAGCAACTGGCTTGCCGCCTGCTTCTCGATGGATATACCGTTCTGCACTACTTCGGCGGGCAGACGGCTTTCGGCGAGTTTCACACGGTTCTGGATTTCTACGGCTGACAGGTCGGGATTTGCCGAGATGTCGAAGGTTACTGTACATGAGAAAGAACCGGAATTGTTGCTTGTCGACTCCATGTAAAGCATGTTCGGTGTGCCGTTGAGTTCCTGCTCTATGGGTGAGGCAACTGCCTGGGACACCGTCATCGCGCTCGCACCGGGGTATGATGCCGATATCTTTACGGTAGGAGGAGTTATCTGAGGATATTGGTCAACCGGCAGAGAAATCAGTCCTATGGCACCGATAATTACTATAACAATGGACAGGACGGCTGAAAATACCGGCCGGTCGATGAAGAATGTCAGTTTCATTATTCGGCGTTGACTGATGTGGTTATCGAATCGGGTGACTGCGGTCGTACAAGCTGCATCGTGGGACGCTCAGGTTCAACCGGACGAACACGCATTCCCGGTGACAGTTTGTGCTGACCTTCGATTACCACCTGTTCGCCGGGATTAAGACCGCGTTCTACAACAACGGCGTTGTCAAGTTCGGGACCCAGTTCTACAAAACGCTTCTCGACCGTTGAATCCTGTCTCATGACATAGAGATATGCCCCTCCTTTTTCAATGATGGTGGATTTTACCGGAACAACAGTGGCATTTTCACGTATATCAAGCAGAAGTTTCACTCGTGTCGACTGACCGGGGAGCAGTTCGCGGTCGGGATTGGGCAATTCGGCACGTACGGAAAAAGTACCGGTGTTTGGATCGACCTGAGGCTCGGCAAAATCGACAGGACCCCGATAGGGATAAATGGAATTATCGGCAAGGGTGATAGTCACCGATGGTTGCCATGAACGTGAAGCATCGCGACGTCCGATCTCCACATTGCGTTCTTTGCTTCGCAGATAATCGAGAGCTGTCATGCTGAAATCTACAAGAACAGTGTCACTTTTCACTACGGTGGCAAGGAGTGATTTGGCACCCGGCCCGACAAGAGTGCCGAGATCGACGTGGCGTTCGGATATGTGTCCCGAAAGGGGAGAGGTCACCGTAGTGTATCCGAGTTCAAGTCGTGCCTGGGCAAGGTCGGCGCGACTCATCTGAACGGCAGCCTTGGCGGTTTCATATGCCGCGATTGCGTTGTCAAGATCAAGCTGACTTGCCGCATTCTGTTCGTAAAGAGGCCGGATACGTTCCAGGTCGCGTTGAGCCTTCTGAGCCTGCGCCTCATCTTTCTTGAGCTGAGCGTCAGCGCGATCGGCGCGGGCACGGTAAGTATCGGGATTAATAATGAACAAAGGCTGTCCTTTACTTACAAATGTACCTTCCTCGAAGCACATTTTTTCGAGATACCCCTCGACACGGGCACGTACTTCAACGAACTGTTGTGCACGTACACGACCGACATACTCACCGAAAATCTCAACATTGTCCTGCCATGCAGCCTCGACCACTACAGTCGGTTCATCGGGGCGAGGAACGCTTTTGTCACGGAATACAAGCCACGCGGCTACACCGGCGCACACAATAAATGCCGCAGCGATAGTTGCTTTTTTGTATGATAAAGATTTGGTTGTCATAAGCATAATATGAGTCATGTTCAATAAAAACTGCCGGTCTGTCAGGTAAGACTACAGTTATACAATTTATAACGCTTGAGAGCAAAATGTTGTTGTGACTGACTGAAAAAATATGTGTTTTTTCCACGCCTCACGGCGCGTAGGGGAATTGAAACCCTAAAATTCCGGGTTCTGAAAAAATTGGCTAAAAAATTTGCATAATCCGAATTTAGTGGCTAACTTTGCAGCGCAAAACCAAAATGGTGAGCATAGCTCAGTTGGTTAGAGCGTCGGATTGTGGTTCCGAAGGTC
>CAZKSF010000039.1:0-24364 GCA_964555405.1 uncultured Bacteroides sp. | reverse complement strand
TCCGGTGGTGGGTTCGTCAAGTATGAACAGGGTGCGTCCGGTGTCGCGCTTGGCGAGTTCGGTAGCCAGTTTCACACGTTGATTCTCACCTCCCGACAGTGTCGAGGACGGTTGACCGAGCTTAATGTAACCCAACCCGATTTCCTGAAGAGTCTTTATCTTGCGCAGGATCGACGGTACTGACTCGAAAAACTCCACAGCCTGATCGATGGTCATATCCAGAACATCGGCTATGGATTTCCCCTTGAAGCGCACTTCGAGGGTCTCGCGGTTGTACCTTTTCCCACCACAAGTCTCGCATGGTACGAGGACATCAGGTAGAAAATTCATCTCTATCGTGCGGTAACCGTTTCCGGCACATGTCTCGCATCTGCCACCGGCAACGTTGAAGGAAAAACGTCCAGGTTTATATCCGCGTATCTTTGCCTCGGGTAATCCGACAAACAGATTACGGATGTCGGTGAATACCCCCGTGTAAGTGGCGGGATTGGAACGCGGCGATTTGCCGAGAGGCGATTGATCGACGGTGACTACTTTATCGATATTCTCAAGTCCTTCGATGGAACTGAAGGGGAGCGGCTGGCGTTGGGAACGGTAGAAATGAGCTGAGAGAGCCGGTTGCAGGGTAGCGTTGATGAGCGATGATTTGCCGCTGCCAGAAACGCCTGCCACACAGATAAACCGTCCGAGATTAAGGGTGAGATCCACCGACTGCAGGTTGTTGCCGGTCGCTCCGGTCAGACGCAGCTGTTTGCCGTTGCCGGGACGCCGTTGTTCCGGCACTGCAATCTGTTCCTCTCCATTTAGAAAACGGGCGGTCAGAGTGTCGGATTTGAGCATTTCAGCCGGAGTTCCCTGAAACACCACCTTACCGCCGTCTTTGCCACCGCGCGGTCCGATATCAACAACGTAATCGGCTTCAGTCATTATGTCGCGGTCATGCTCAACCACGATGACTGAATTGGAAGCGTCGCGTAACCGCTTGAGCGAATCAATAAGGCGGCGGTTATCACGCTGATGCAACCCGATACTCGGTTCATCGAGTATATAAAGTACATTGACGAGTTCCGAACCGATTTGTGTGGCAAGACGTATGCGCTGGCTTTCGCCTCCGGAAAGAGTGGCTGACGCACGGTCGAGCGACAGATAATCGAGTCCGACATCAACCAGAAAACTGAGACGCGTACGTATCTCTTTCAGTATCTCGTGTGCTATTATACGACGTGTAGGATCCAGACGGTCCTCCACCGACATTGACCACTTGTACAGATCGGCGATATCGAGATGTGCGAGATCGGCGATATTTTGACCGTCGATAAAGAAATGCAGGGATTCACGGCAGAGACGGGCGCCCCCGCACTCCGGACATACAGTGCGCGAAAAGAACTGTTCGCTCCATTTCTGTGCGGCGGCAGTCGATTCCTCGCTTTGCTGTAGTTCGATATACTTGACTATTCCCTCATAGGGAAGGAAATAGTTGGATGTACTCATAGTTTCGTTCTGGATAACAAGGCGTTCGGTGGTGCCGTAAAGGATATCGCTGATAGCCTCGTCGGGGAGTTCGTTGACCGGAGTGCGTATGGTACAGCCATATTTCTGACATATTGCATCTATTTGCCAGAATATCATCGAATTACGCTGTTTGCCGAGTGCCGTGATAGCTCCTGCGGCTATGGAAATGGTTTCGTCGGGGATGAGTTTTGACCGGTCGATGGTGTTAACCGTCCCGAGTCCCTTGCAACACGGACATGCTCCCTGAGGGGAATTGAACGAAAAGTTGTGGGGCGCCGGCTCGCGGTAGGAGAGTCCGCTCTCGGGATCCATAAGCGACTGGCTGTAATGGGATATTTTGTCGTTGTCGACATCATATACCATTAATTGACGTTCACCCTGGGCGAGTGCGTCGCTTACCGTATCACGTAACCGGCTTATGTCCTTGGCGCTCACTTTCAGACGGTCGATCACCAGCTCAATCGAGTGATTACGATAGCGGTCGAGCTTCATGTCGGGTGTGATCTCGCGTAAGCTGCCGTCGACGCGAACGGTGAGAAATCCTTTTTTGCGCAATTGCTCGAACAGATCCTTGTAGTGGCCTTTGCGGTTATGGACAAGAGGGGCGAGTATGTAGATCTTATGCCCGTCGTAACGGTTGAGTATGAGATCGACTATACGCTCTTCGGTGTATTTGACCATCGGGAGTCCGGTAATATAACTGCGGGCTTCGGCTGTACGGGCAAACAGCAGTCGCAGGAAGTCGTATATTTCCGTGGTGGTGCCTATAGTACTTCGCGGATTGCGGTTTACGGTTTTCTGTTCTATCGAAATGACCGGACTGAGACCGGAGATAAGATCAACATCCGGACGCTCCATATTGCCGAGAAGATTCCGCGCATATGCCGAGAAGGTTTCGATATACCGCCGTTGTCCCTCGGCATAAATGGTGTCGAATGCGAGCGATGACTTACCGCTACCGCTAAGACCGGTAATGACGGTAAGAGTGTTGTGCGGAATGTCGACATCGATATTCCGCAGATTATTCACACGGGCTCCGCGGACGCAGAGCATGTCGCGGGGAGTTTCGGATATATTGTTCAGAGAGATATTATTCTGAGTCATTTTACAATCCAGTTAGGGTTGTAGGTGGTGTGTTTGACAGTTGATCGCGAGAGTGATTTTTCGGAAGGTATCTTAACCTCGTATTTTTTACCGGTCTTGTTAGGAAGGGTGCGTGACCGTATCCAGGGGTTGTGTTCGCGTAACTGAAGATAGGATATGTTGTGATTAGCCGCCCATACTACCCAGTCTTCGACCGGACCGCTGACTGTCACGGTTTTATATTCGTAAGGCTGGTAAAGATCATTTTCCGTGAGGCGGTAGCCGAATGCCTGTGGATTTTCCATGATGAGTTTCATGGCAAGCATACGGAATATGTATCGTGACGTTTCCTGGTTGAGGTACAGGTCGAAAGCGCTTTCCTGCTGCTGCCGTCCTCTTTCGGTGGAAATCCGTCCCTGCCCGGCATTGTAACTGGCAGCCACAGATTCCCAGTTGCCGAATTTCGCGTAGGCGCTTTTGAGATACTTGCAAGCAGCACGCGTAGCCTTTTCAGGATGATAGCGCTCATCGACATAGTCATTGACCTCCAGCCCGTATTCTTTGGCTGTGGCAGGCATGAACTGCCAGAGTCCTGCCGCTTTCGCCCCGGAATAGGCGAGTGGATTGAGTGAACTCTCTATGCAGGCAAGGTAAATGATGTCGTCGGGAACCCGTTCCTCACGAAGTATGGGCATGATGAGCGGGAAATAACGGTTGGCACGTTTGAGCGTAAGCATGGTGGTGCCGTGAGTATATGCCATGGAGCTTAATTCGCGGTCGAGACGTTCGTACATGTCAGTGCGGTCAAGATCGACTTTCTGACCGCAGAACGTTACTGTCTCGGGGACAACCGGCGATACGACCGGGGAGAAGACCGGAGAACTCTCGCGGATTGACTTGGGTAATTCGTGAGAGACGGCAGTTAAAGATGACAGGAACAGAATCCCTGTGAGTATTGTAGTGACTTTATATTTCATAAGAAGGTATGTGTTTTATTTAACAGATCGCTTTTGAGCGATTGATCAGCGATAACCCACGATGTTGATATCGCCGGCACGGTCCCATTTACGACCATCGGCGCCTGTAGCCTTGATTACATAGTAATACACACCGGCAGGAACCAATTTGCCGCGGTATCTGCCATCCCAACCGGCGGAAGGATCAGTGAAGCTGCATAGTTCCTCCCCCCACTTATTGAATATATGGCATTCGAAACGTACGATTGATTTATAGCTTACTTTCCATATGTCATTGACTCCTTCACTCTCACCGGGTGAAAATGCGTTTGGAATCTGTAGGTCGGATTCTCCGATAAAAACAGTATATGTATCGCCTGTATATTCGCAGGAAGCATCGTCATTGGCAGCGACAAACCGCACATACCGTGTTCCTGACTCCCGGAAGGTGTAGTCGGTAACCGGATCGGATGAACGGTAATCGATAAGGTCGAATTCCGGATCGGTGGAAATTTGCCATTCAGTGAATATTGCGGCGTCGGTCACAGCCGCGCGGAACGAAATTTCTACCGGACCGGAGCCGCCCAGTTCTATTCCTTCGGTTTTCTGCTCATTATCTACCTCTCGTTCATCAACGATAGCCATGGTGTGGGCATCGATCGCTACGGGAGAGATCCGTTGGGTGGCTATCCGGAGTTCTTCACCCCACTCTCTGAGAAAACGGTCTCCTTCTACTACAAAATCGGTTTCGCACAACGGCGCCTGCAGACTGACTATTTCCGATAACCATTCACGGCTGTCACTGATTGTTACAGGTATGTATGAGTCGCTTTCCGAGTCATAGTTGAGGGAAGTGTAGGCGATTGTGATTTCACGGTCTATTTCGATAGGGCGTCCATTGATAGAGGTGTATGTAAGACGTCCTGCGTTGCCTGCGATCTGTAACTCGACTGATGAACAGTCGCTCTGACCGGGAGTAACACTCTTTACATCGAATGGATTGGCTGACCAGTCGGTTACCCAGAAAAAGTAGTTGGTTACCGGATCGTTGCCGTAGCTGATCATATAGCCCATGTCCGGTTCCACTTTGCCAAGGGTCCAGGTGGATCCGTCGTTTGTGGTTTCTACCGGTTCGGCGTATGCGGCGCCAAGCGAACTGAAACGGCTCCATGTGAGGGCAGTGGTACCTGCCGGTGGTGTGAAACTCACCGAGAATCCTATGGTGGTGGGCACAACGTAAACGGCATTCAAACCTGATGATGCTGTGGGCGTGATACTTACCGGCATATTGCCTGTGCCGTTCCATACAGGAGAGGCACCCCGGGCGTGGAATGTGACAGCCGATAACAAGAGCAGCGTATATATGATCAGATTACGTAACATAATATTTATAACGTTGGAATGTATGCTGTTATTGCTGTATGGGAGGTGTCGGATTTCGTAAATAATACTTAACTTTGCTGCATGACCTTACAATGTGACAATAAACCGGTGCTGACAATGGTTATTCCGGTCCGCAACCGTAGAGTGCTTGTCGAGGGTGTGCTCCGTTGTGTGGCACGCGCATTGGAACAGTGTGCGTTCAATGTGACGGTTGTAGATAACGGTTCTGCCGACGATACTGCCGCGGTGGTGAGGCGACATTTCGACGCCATGCGCGGGATTGCCGGACAGGCTGAGCTGAAACTGATCGAAGAACCACGGCAGGGAGCATGTATAGCACGCAATGCGGGTCTGCGCACGGTTACGACTCCGTTTGTGATGTTTTTTGATTCCGATGATGAGTTTGATGCCGATCTGCCTGAACGCATTTCGCAGCAGATATGCGACTCGCCTGATGTCGATATGATATGTTGGAATGTGGCTTATACCGATGGCGCATCGTTGCCGCCTACTGCCAGATGTATGTCACGCGGCAATCATCTGATGCACGGATCTCTTGCCACACAGAGGTATGCTGTGCGTACCGCTTTGGTGAATGACATAGGTGCATGGAATGAAACTTTGCCTGTATGGAACGATCTGGAGTTAGGAATGCGCCTGTATTTACGTCGTCCTGTATTGGTTATGCTCGGTGGAAATCCACCTGTAAGAATTTTACGGCATGATGAATCTATCACGGGGAAGAGGTTCAGCGATCGCCCCGGTGAGCGTGAACTGTCACTGGATGCGATTGAAGATGTCTGTCGTGAATGGAAACGGGAGGATATGATTCCTCTGATCGATGCAAAAAGACTTATTCTGGCTGAAGTATACCGCCGTGAAGGATCCGGTGAAGCTGCAGATGCACTCAGAAAACGTGTTTTCGGTGTCCGGCGTCCATTGGTTCAGCGACTTGCCCTTCGGGCGGTTGCCGGAGTTCAGCGCCTGATCGGTCGCGGCGGTTCTGCTACAGCATTATTACTTCTCTGACAATAAAAGATTTATACATATAAATTAGCTGTTTTAAATCAGATATGAATAAAATAGGATTGTATTTCGGATTGTTGATAGGTATAAGTTTTCTCACATCGTGCGCCGGAAAACAGACTGCCGGCTTAGCTGACTTCAGTACGCCATTATATGTGCCGGAGTATGCTTCCGGATTCGAGATAATGGGTTCTGACGGCTGCGAAAGCACACTTATAACGGTTACCAATCCCTGGCAGGGCGCTGACAGTGTGGTGACGGCATTGTTCATAGCACGCAACGGAGAATCTGTACCCGACGGATTTTCAGGTCAGGTCCTTGATGGAGATGCATCAAGAATAGTCGCCATGTCATCCACTAATATCGCTATGCTTGATGCTTTAGGAGAAGATAGTCGCATTGTTGGTGTTTCAGGTATAGATTATATTGCCAACCCATACATCCGGGAGCATTGCGACGGTATTGCCGATGTGGGATATGAAGGGAATATCAACTATGAGTTGTTGCTGGCGATAGATCCGGACATTGTTCTGCTCTATGGTGTCAATGGTGCAAGCACTATGGAAAGAAAACTGAAAGAGTTAGGCATACCGTTTGTATATGTAGGTGATTATCTGGAGGAATCACCCCTTGGAAAAGCAGAATGGATGGTGGTTCTTTCGGAATTAACCGGTCGCCGCGATGACGGTGAAAAGATCTTTGCCGAAATCCCGGTGAGATATAATTCCTTGAAGCAAAAGGTAGCCGAAAATGTGATTGATGCTCCTTCGGTAATGCTCAACACTCCGTTCAGTGATTCCTGGTTTATGCCCTCTACCGAAAGTTATGTAGCACGGCTTATTGCCGATGCCGGGGGTGATTATATCTATAAGAAGAATACGGGTAACGGCTCGTTGCCGATTGATATCGAGGAAGCATATAAGCTAACTTCCCAAGCTGATATGTGGCTGAATGTTGCCTCTGTGAATTCATTGGATGAACTCAAGGCATTGTATCCCAATTTCTCCGATACCCGTTGTGTGCGTAACGGCTATGTGTGGAACAATAATCTCAGGACAACTGCTGCTGGAGGTAACGATTACTATGAGTCCGCGGTAGTAAATCCCGATGTTGTACTCCGTGATCTTGTAAAAATATTTCATCCTGAGTTAGTGGATGAAGATTTCGTGTATTACCGAAAATTAAAGTAAGAAATTGTATATTGATCTATTCTTGTTTTCTGTGGATTTTGTGGAATAAAAAAAATGTTATACCTTTGCTGTGTAGTGGTGTGCATTACAACATCACCTAAGCTGGTTAAACGTCAATGATTAATGTCTATGAAATTTGAAGGAACAAGATATAATTCCAGATGGGATTTTTCTACATGGTTGATACTGTTCTTTGTAGCTATGTCGTGTATGTGGGTTGCATTTATAGATGACTGGTTGATTCCGGTTATTCTGACTGTAGTGTTTGTAGCGTTTTTCGTTGTAGCTTTCAAGGGCACATACTACAGAATAGACGGGAATAATCTTGTTGTGTATCAATTCTTTCAGCCTACGGCATTACCTATTGACAAGATATCGGAGATTAAACCGACAAAATCAATACTGTCATCGCCGGCTACTTCATTAACCCACCGACTTGCAATAAAATTTTCGGACAGAAAGGTACTTAAGAGCTGTGGTCCTCTGATTATATCTCCTGTCAGACAGGAAGAATTCATCAATCAGCTTGTCTCGATCAACCCCAACATCAGACTATAACCCACTTCGTATCCGAATAGTAGGACATCCAATCTCTACTGATTGAGGGAAATACGTCAAGAGGCGCCATAACCTGACGAACCGATTCCGTAGAAATCATAATCCATTAGTGTCCTGGTTTTTACGGGACACTAATGACGTAGCTTCTAAACAACTGCTTTTATCTTGATACTATTCTCCCAATTTGATAATAAATTGATGATAAATCTCGTATATATTATGAGATCAGAAAATTGCGAGTATTTTGCCTAGTTTTTTATAATCCAACAACGTATGAATTTTATAAATCAGAACGATTATAATGGGTCTTCCAAATCTCATATTTGGAAATGGTTGGAATCCATTCAGACTAATATAGCCATGCTTAGGCATAGGATAATCTGTTATGTGGACAATACAATAGATTTAGTTAAAATAATGCCTTTGTTGAATTCTCTGAATCGACCAACATTAATCCTGGCTGATTGCCTGATTAGTTCAGAAATTGAGGCAATGGAAACTATCGAAATTCTTTCGTTGTCTGATATAGTATCATCTATTGCAATTGAATTATATAAAAAACATAGTCAACAGAAAAAAGAAGAAACCATTTATTTAGAGATACTACTCTATTTATTTGAGAATACTTCACCTGATGGTGTTATCGTGTTTTGTAAAGATGACCAAAGAAGCAAAATTGAAAAAGCTCTTTTAGTATCTAAATTAGCGTATATAATTATTAACACGGATAGCGAAGGAAACCCCTGTATTAATGCAAAGTTATTGGACACACAAATGATTAATTCACATATACCAGTACGCTTGGAAAAATTCGGACGTAATTGTTGGCTGCATTTAGGATGTGGTCCAAATATTATCCCGGGCTGGGTTAATGTGGATATTTGTGCGTGGAACCCAGATATATTCATGATGGATGCTAGCAAACCATTCCCATTTAAGGATTCTAGCTTTGATTATATTTACTCGGAGCATATGTTTGAACATCTTAGATATAATGACGGGAAAGCAATGCTTAAAGAATGTTATCGAGTATTGACAGATAATGGGATTTTACGCATTGCTATGCCAAATATCGCATTTTTGATGGATCTATATATTAATCCTCAAAGTCCATTAAACGATCGATATATTAAATGGTGTTATGACACTTTCTTAAAGGACAAAGGATATAATCGAGAGTCAAAGACGCTAAATATTGCCGTAATTAACAATTTCTTCTATTCATGGGGGCACAACTTTATTCATAGTGTTGACGAATTTTTGGAACTTTCGACAGCTTGTAATTTCCATGTAGGGGCTGTTTGTACTATAGGGGAAAGTGATTTTGCTCCCTTACGAAATATCGAACACCATCATACTCAAATACCGAAATGGGTAAATGAGTTGGAAACTTTTGTTGTGGAATTGAAAAAATGACTAGTTACTTCAGATAAATAAATGAACATATCAGGCTCTGATAGAAAAATCGATGAGGTTGGTGTTTGCGTGTCTGAACTGTCCAAGACAGGCTTACAGCCCTGGCTCGGTTTGTTGAGTAGACCATCGATGTCATCTGAAAGGTATCGCTTTACCCAACGGTTGACCTTGTGTTCTGAACATTACAGATTTTCTGCGATAGTCTTGGAAGACAAATCAACCGCTTCGTATAATATTTTATGGCTCCTGATTTGCATAAAGGAGCGAGGATCGAAGTGCAGGGTCTACACCAATCCCACTCTTTGTTTCTTTGTAAGGTTTACTTACTTCTGTTATTCTTATAGTCGTTTTCCTTACAGATATGCAAAAACCGCGACAACATATGTATATTAATTTTTAGAAATTACTTATGGAATATATAGACATAAGACTTACAGAAATTGCTGATAGGACAATACGAGATATTCTATTCATGGAAGATATCGGTTTGTATCATGGGAAGATGGGAGCTGCCATTTTTCTATATAAACTTTCTCGATTTTTAAATAATCACTATTATTCAGATTTCGCCGATGAACTTTTAGATGATATCCTACGAAATATATCACTTTCTCTCCCTATTGACATAAGGTCCGGGTTCTGTGGCTTAGGATACGGTATAGTTTATTTATATCTACATCGTTTTATAGATGGGGATTTGGATGATATTTTAAAAGATATAGACTTGCGCATTTGTGAACGGAATTTAAATCTGACTTTAGACCATTCTATTGAGACGGGCAGAAAAGGTGTTTTATATTATTTATCATATCGAATAGGGAATTCCAAATACGATAAAGAGAACATATTTCCTATTGAATATATAAAGTCTTTAAATGTTGATGGATTCCCGTTTCAGGCCTCTTATGCTGAAACTATGATATATAATAACTTTATTAAGGAATGTAAAAAATTTGTCAATCATATTGATTGGCATACTGGAATGTGTAATATACAAAATTTGGGATTATGAACTTGACATTAGTTTATATTGTAAAAAATGATGAAATAGAACATCTCATATCATTTATAGAATATAACCCTAGCATTTCTGATTCATTAGAAGTATTGGTTGGTGTAATAGGTGATGGCAAAAGGGCAGATTCAAATGGTAAATTACCAGTTTTATCACGTTTATTCCAGCCGTCTATTTTTGAGAGGACTTCATTCGAGGAACTCATAACTATATGTTCTCAAAATGCGCGTCATGAACACATTGTATTTACTACAATAGTTGATTGGAAGAAAAAACTGTTTTTTTATACCAATGTATCTGAAAAGGTAAGTAGTCAATGCGACGTTTATTTAATTCCATATAGTGTCATTAATTATAATGATAACGGCCCCCATTTACACATTTCTGATATTTCATCAGATATTAAATCTTTTATCCTAAAGAATTTAAAAATAATAACTAAATGCATTCAATGCTTTGATATCGTATTCTGTAAATTATGTATTCTGAGCGCAATTGAGTTATTAGCCACTGAGGATTTACTTTGGGGTGCATTATTACATGGTAAAAACTTTACTACGATTTTATATGAATACCAAAACGACCAAGAACTTTATGATGTAGATTATTCGGTCATAAAGGAATTGTATAATATAGGTTTATCACTCAAACATCGATATGTAGAGAATACCTCTAAATTACAATATAAGTCCAAAAAGGCTGGGCTTGAATTGTCCAAGATAATAAACGAATCCGTCCGGTGTGCATACAGCAGCTATTTAAGACATTCACAAAAAAAGTGCGCAATAATTTTCACAAATGAAAGTTCAGCGACCCAATTTGGAATTGGTACGTATATTTCTTCATTGGTAGCATGTTTAAATAAAAATGACTGGGATATTATTGTGGCTAAATTATATTCTTCTAATAGTAACGAATGTATCTCATTCATTGGTAATAGTGGTTGCTTACATTTTGGTTACCCGAATGACCACAATTCTTCATGGGATGATATATGTGAAAGGAGATATGATCTTAGCGTATTTTATCGGTTAGCTTCAATTTTATCACCTAGAAAAATGCTTTGTCATTTCAATATTTATGGAGACGGATATCTCGCCGAATTGTTTAAGCGTGAGTTTAATGCTAAAATAGTCTTTACAGTACATTATATGAGTTGGCGCTTCAATAATGTTGGTCGTGTCTCAAATATAACTAGAATTATTCAAAATCCCAACTCGGAACTTGATCGTTTGGTCTATAATAAGTTTGTTTATGAAAGAGATTTCTTATTAAACCATTGTGACTATGTAATAGCTATAGCAAAACATTCTTACAAATTACTGACGACTCTATATAATTTACCTAAAAATAAAGTTTATCTAATATCGAATGGAGTAGAGAAATTTGAAACGAAGTCAATCATGTGCGAGAGAAATATACTTCGGAAGGAGATGAGAATATTATCTAATGAAAAAATTATCTTATATGTTGGCCGTTTGGAGGAGGACAAAGGAATTTTTACTTTAATTGATGTATTTTCTAAAATATATATGGATGATGACAATATTCACCTCTTAATTATTGGCGCTGGAAACTATACAGAAGTTCTTAAACGTAGTCAGTCCCATTGGAAGAATATTCATATTATTGGATATGTACCTAATAACCAGCTATCCAAGTACTACACTATTGCTGATATAGGTGTAGTTCCATCATTTCATGAGGAGTTGGGTTATGTTGCCCTAGAAATGTTACAATTTGATTTGCCAATATTAGTATCTGATGCCGACGGTCTCTCAGAAATTATAGCGCACACGGGAAAAGGATATCAGTTTACTTATAATTATAATTTCACGGATAGTAATCTTGAGAGTAAGTTGGTTGAATGTTTGAAACAACTCCCTGAAAATAACATCCGAAAATCAAATTTGATAGACCTAAGTCGCTTCTCAAGACTCAATTTTCAGAAGTCTATTAACGATTTATACAATCAGATTACTCGCACTTCGGATGACTGTAATTATCCTTAACTTCAATTTGGTAACAAAACAAAGGAACTATAATAAATATTGCCGGAAGTGAGGCGACAAGGCCGCCAATGGTACCGATGGCAAGTGAAAACCAGAACGGCTCGGGGGCATCGGGACCGACAATGAATGGAATAAACCCGAGGATACTGCTCATAATCGTCAGAAAGATGGGGATTATTTTGGAGTTGAAGGCATGAATGTAGCTTCTCGTGCGTTGTTGTTCGTTAAGGAGATATATTGTGGCATTGACGGTTATTCCTATGACTAACACAAAAGATGCGCCCCCTCCCTGGTCGAAGTTCAAACCAGTGAGGAAGAAGGCGAGAAAAACACCAATGAGGCTAATAGGTATGGTAAGTATGATGACAAGAGACTGACGAATAGAGGCAAAGAGGATTGCTGTGATCCAGAAGATAATTGCCACAATAAGGACTAGAAGCCAATAGTTTGCTTTTGATGAATTCCTCCAACTATATGATTGCCGTACGTTCTCGATGGTATATCCCATCGGGAGTGATGGTCTAAACTCTTCAATGTCTTTTTCCAGTAGATTTTGCCCTTGTATATCGGAGCCGATGTATTCATATTGCAGGCACATGATATATTGCTGGTTTTCCTTAACCACAGATTTAGGAGCATTTGCTTGTACAATCGTGGCGAAATCCGAGAGTTTGACCCGATTCTCCCTTAACTCCAAGGGCATATTCATTAGTGCCCAAACGTCTAATTTGTCACTCTGCTGCGACTCCAGCAATATGCGCTCCGAGCTGCCGTGTGTATAGCCGCAATATATGCCGCGCCCAAACATAGTAGACAGAGCCGCATATAGTTCATTTATACCCAATCCCTGACGGGCCATTGCATTTCGGTCGATGTTGATATATAACTCAGTAAAGTCATCCTTATACCACGAAAATTCAGAACTGACAGTCACTTCCTTAATACGGAAATGAGAGAGCAGTTTATGGCGGAACCGTTCGGTGAGGGTTTCGAGTTCGTCGTAATTGTAGCCAGTTAGTTTGACCTGATAGTTTCCCGCACTCTCCATGATTGAGTTATTGAAGCCAAGATCCTCCAGCCCGTAAACACTCCAGCTGCCCCCTCCTAAAGTCAAGGCTTTACTTATGACCTGTGCCTTCAACTGATAGGGGAACCCGTTGCGAGCGTATTCGTTTTTAAATTGTACGGAAATGTTGGCTTGATATGGCGAATAAATCTCTGTGCGAAACTGTTTAATTTCGCTAAATCCGGACAAGAATGACTCCATTCTTTGGACCAAATCATTCATTTGGCTCAATGTCGATCCATTTGGAAGAGAGGCTGAAATCTGAAGCACTGGGTCAGAAATCTCCCTGTTGAAGTAGCTGCCTTCATATACGTCCTCAATGAACAGTCGCAACGAGCCGCCTAATATGCGGTTAACCCACGGCCGAATCTTCTCATTATAGACCTTCGAACCAAATGTTTTGTTATAAAGCCCACACCCCTCAATTTCTTTAGGCAACATGAACACCGGCAATCCGAACGCCAGAATGGCAATGGCAATGAAAGCTATCCGCCAACGCCGGGCAAAACAAATGAATTGGGAATACCGGTTATTGAGCCGTCGGATTAACTTTGCTCTGCGACGGGACAAACTCTTTGAGTTGCGATATACCTCCAGCCGCTCAATCAATGCAGGCACAAGCCAAAGGCTTGCAACCAACGATACCGTAAGATTGATGATAACTACCGCAACGAAGTCCTGAAGATTAAGTTTAAGTTCATCATCAAGGAAGAATACAATTCCGAGAGCTCCGATGGTTGTCAAAGTGGCGGCAAGCATCGCTGTAAACGCCCGTAAGTCCTTTTTCCGGCGATAATGGTCACCCATCACGATGATATTATCAATCATCAGATTGAGCGAAATGGTTATTCCCGCCAATGAATAGAGTTGAATCTCTATACCAAGCAGATAATAAAAGATAACAGAAGCCGCCAGAGATAGTCCCAAAGAGATGATGATAACAAGCGTATAGCGCAAATTCAGTGTTATCAAGGCAACGAAAAAAAGCAGAATTATTAATGTCAGACCCGTACGGACATATATCTTGTCAAGTTCCTTTGATATACTTTCCGTTGAATCGTAATTTATAATCATACTGTATCCGGCAGGTAGATTCAGTCCGTCGATTGCCTCACGCACATTTTTTGCCACTTCAAGCTGGTTGGCATCTTCTTCAGCATATATATTACAATATATAGATGTCAGCCCGTTGACACGGTAATAGCTTGACGGCTCTGCTTCCTTGTATTCAGCGGTCAGCAGTCGGTCAAGGCTTATAATAGTGCTGTCAGCAGTAGTAATGTATATTTTTGATATATCAAACTCTTCATCAGAGGCGGATGATGAGCTACATATCAGCGACAGCCATTCCTCAGATTCAGTCATACCGGACCCTAAGAATGTTGTTTGGGCTTGCGAAGCAATTGCCTCCTGTATACGGTAGGGTGTGAGCCCTAATGACTGCAGTTGACCGCTGTCATACGTGAGTCTCCATTCCATAGGTGTCGCGCCTGAGAACTGCACGCGGTTTACTCCGTCTAATCGCCCTATGACCGGGCGAATGTTATCTTCAGCGTAGCGCATTATTTTTGATGACACATCGGGAGCTACAAGGGTATATGACAGAACCGGACGCGCTGACTGCGCTATGGTCCGTGAAGCGGAGATTGAGGGATATGACACTCCATCCGGCATCTGTGACCATGCCTGCCGGATAATTGTCGAAGCCTCAAAGCGCGCCTGCTCCATGTCAGTGTGCTTGTCAAAACCGATGGTAACGTACCCGCCACCATTATTCGATGTGGAGTTTATTTCCTTTACGCCTTGTATTCTCGCCAACAGACCTTCGAGTTTTGACGTTACTTCGCGTTCAACTACCCGAGAGGCGGCATTAGGCATTGAGAATGACACCGTCAGGCTTGGCAACGTCCGTGAGGGCATCAGCTTGACCGGCAGACGCGGGATTAGCGCGCAACCGAGTATAGCCAATGCGATGAAGATTACGATTATAGAGAATGAGCGTTTCATTCTATGTCAATCAGGTGGTGGAACTCGAAGTCATAGAGAGTCAGCTTGCGCAGACGGTAATAACTCAGCCAATAATTCTGAAGAGAGCGTATATAGTTGGTGTTTGCACTCTGCTGACGTGATTGAGCCAACGTCAGGGAATTTAGGTCAGCCTTGCCGATAAGAAAGCGTTGCTTTGTCCGCTCATAGGCGATGTCCGCAAGGTCAAGAGCCTCAAGCGCGGAGGCTACGAGCCGCTGCTGGATATTGAAGTCGCTGACGGTCATGACTACGTCCTCCTCAACCGACAATTCCTGCTGTTTTGCGGCAATCTCCACAACATTCAGGTTATTTTGCGCAATATTAACCTTACCTTTCCTGACACCCCAGTCTATTATAGGGATACTTATTGTTAGGGAAACAAGGTCCTGTCGCAAAAGGTTTTGATATGCTCTGGCGAATGTAGGTGCCACCTGATTAAAGCCGATAGAGGCGTTAAGATTCGCGTTGAAACGCGATTCCATCTTTGTTCGGCTGAGTTCCCGTTCCGCTTCCAACATATTCTGTCTATATTGAAGAAGCTCCGGATTATTAAGCCTCGCCTGATTTAAAGCTACATCGACGGGTATTTCTTGGGCTAAAGGTGCCATGGGGAGAGTTACGGTAATTTCCGTATTCTGCTCCATCCCGAGGAAGTTTGCAAGGCTGAACATCGCTCTTTTCAAGTTTATGCGCGCATTTTCGAGTGTATTCTGCGCATTGACTTTGTCAAGTTTAAGGGTCAGGAGGTCAGCTTCCGATATAGCTTGAATCCTGAAGCGACGTTCGCCGGCGATATACAGCGTATCACATGAGGCAAGATTGTTTACCGCCAACCGATATTCCTCCTGAGCGAGAGCAAGTGAGAAAAAGTAGTTGACCGCACTTTCGGCAACGCCCTCCATATTATGAATAAGTTCCTTTTTCGCCTTCTCGAATTTAAGAGGCTCTATCTTCTTGTCCCATTTGAAAGCATTGTAACCTATCAGATTCTGGCGATAGCCAAGTCTAACGGGAATGGACGAAAACTGATTGCCCGTATAGTCTCCGAAATTGCGCATATACTCCAGACCAGTTTCAAGATAGAATGTGCCGCCAAGTGGGTCGAAATTCTGTGAGATATAGAGCGAACCGGCTGCGCTATACATCTGCTGCGCGCGGTAAACGTCAATATTTTCCTGCGAGTCGTAGCGTTGACGGATATATCGGTTATACGATGCCGGGGTCAGATCCATTGACAGGCTTGGAAGTCGCGCTGCCTTATATGAACGATAGCTCCAATAGCTTGACAGGTAGAGATTCTTCACCCGGAATGCCTGAAGTGATGAGTCGTTTGCAATCTCAACGGTGCGTTTGAGCGTAAGGTTTACGCTCTGTGCCTGCATTAAGAGCGGGAATATTATCAGTAGACTAAGCAGTAGTTTTTTCATCTTTGTGGTAAATTAGCCAATAAACGATTGGTATGATGAATATGCTTACCAATGTGCCGACAACCATTGAGCCAATCATGGCGATAGCGAGAGGTTGTTGCAGTTTCGAGCCCATGTCATGGGTAAACAGGGTGGGGAGCATAGCAAGTATGGTGGTGAGCGATGTCATGATTATCGGGCGGAGTCGGCGTACGCCGGCAGTATGGATTGCGTCCATAAGCGGCTTACCTTGAGCGCGTAGCTCGTTGATTGCATCAAGCTTGAGGATTGAGTCATTGACCACGATGCCACAGGTTACTATGATGCCTATCGCCGACATAAGGTTCAGAGTATGTCCGAAAATCCATAGAGTAATCATGGCAAACGCAGTGTCGATGGGTATCTCAGCCAGCACAATCAGCGGCTGAATAAAACTGCCGAACTGAGCGCAAAGGATGAAGTACATCATCAGGATTGACACAAGCAGTATTACGGTCAGTTCCATCATCATCTTGCGGTTAGAGAATATTGAGCCGGCAAAGCTGACTTCCCAGTCCGGACTTGAATCAACAACCTCGCGAATTTCATCGATTTTTCCACTGGGGTTATCCACATCGTTAAATGCGAGGGGAATGTACTCTCCATCGGCTCCAGCAGTGATATTTTTCAGTTCCTGCTCCCGTTCTATGGTTACAAGAGTTGAAAGCGGAATATTGTTTACAAAGCTATGTGTCAGGACCTCTTCGACGGTACTTTCCGTACCGGCAATGGTTATGGGGAGATACTGCTGATAGGAACGCAGCGTACCGGCGGTGTTTCCCCTGAAGGCTGTTGCCAATATTCGCGACACATCGTTGTAATTCACATTGTAGAGCAGCAGTTTTTCCCTGTCGATTACTATACGGATTCTTTCGCGAAGGGGTGTGGTTTCATCCGTTAGTCGACTCTCAAGCATTATCAGGCTGTCAAGGCTGATGTCTTTGCTCTTATTGCGGCTGTACAGTCGGGCCTCTATTTCGGCTTCATCGGTAGTGAAGATTTTCTCAAAAATGTTTTCAGCCGGGAGATATTCCGCCGTGGCGCGGCGGTAGCTCGCTGTCAGGGCTGAGTCCAATTGATGGTTCACTGCCTTTACCTGTTCGGGACTATAGGTCTGGATATAGATTTCGGCTTCGGTGGTGGAGAGTTCTTCCCCGGCATCAAGCAGAAAGTCCTGTACTCCAACGTAAGAAGAATGAAATGCAATGACTGAGGTATCAACAGTCTCAATCAGCTCCTTTACCCTGCGGGTATTTTCATCGAGTGAGATTCCTTCGTTCCACTCTATGCGCACCACTGTCTCTGTCTTTTCTATCTGAGGCATTCTCTCGACAGGCATTTCAATGAAAAGCCATACGCACACCGGGATGGTCAGCGCGGTCAGGGTCAGGCAAAGGGTTTTATGCCTGAAACACCAATCAATAATTGCCGTATAGCCGTTACAGAGCCACCGGTTCAGTTTATTATCCGTATTTACCTTCTTGCACTTCTTTCCCGACAATATTCTATACAATACCGGGAGAAGCATTATCGCGACAATATAGCTGACGGCAAGTCCGGCAGTGATTGCGAAAGCCTGATCGCGGAATATGGCTCCGGCTATGCCGCTCATAAATACCAACGGGACGAAAACAGCGACAGTGGTCAGCGAGGAGGATAGCATGGGGGTTATCATTTCCGAAGTTCCGGCATCGCAAGCAGGGAGCAAAGTCAATCCCCGTTGTCGATATTGGTCGATATTCTCCGTGACAATTACCGAATTGTCAATCATCATGCCCACCGCAAGAATAAGACCTGACAGGGATATGATGTTTATGCTGATGTTGCACAGATAAAACAACAGGAACGTAATAATTACAGAAACCAAGATACTTATGCCGATAACCACCGATGAGCGGACATTACCCATAAACAATGCGGTCAGTATAAAGACCAGAAGGAAACCAAGTATAAGGTTCTGAACCAGATTGGATATGGTATAGTCGAGTAGTTCTGTCTGATTTCGGCTTTCCGTAAATTCAATCTCGGGATATAGTCCGGAGAAATAGTCGGCAGTCTGGCGCAAGGCGTCTTTCAGTGCCGACATATTTTCCTCTCCCTGCTTGATTATAGCGAGGGTGACGGCACGTTTGCCATTACAGTAGGAGTATCCCTGAGGGTTATCATCAACAATCTCCACTTTGCAGAAATCGCCCAGTTGCATAAGGCGGTCGCCTTTTCGGATAAAAATTCGCTCGACATCCTCGGCGGTACGCAATTGGTTGGATATATTAATATTATATTCGTAATAACCATCTCTTACGGTCATACTTCCAGCATCGGTATTATTGGCGGATATGGCATTTTCTATATCCGCGATTTTGAGACCAATGGCAGAAAGCGCATCGCGGTCGGGCGTTATGCAGAGCTGACGTGAGGGAATACCGGTGACATCCACCATCGCCACCTGCGGCAGCTGCTCAAGCCGACGGCGCACAACATTGTCTGCGAGTTCCGACAGCGAGAGGAAATCCCCGTCAGTGTCTTTAAGGGTCAGATTGAGGTATAGCACGGGAATATCCGTTGCTGAAGCTTTTATAGCCTTAGGTCGCTGAGTGGTGCGCGGGAGCGAGTTCATCGCTGCGTCTATCTTCTCGTTGACCTCAATGAACGCAAGGTCGGTATTGACGCCATAGTCAAACTGCATGCGGATAATGCCGAGTCCGTCGCGGGTCGAGCTTTTGATTTCTGACAGACCGCCAACTTGGAGCAGTTGACGCCGAACCGGGCTTGTCACCGTGTTCTCCAATTCTCTTGCCCCGACTCCGTCGCCGGAAATCTGTACCGTTATCTGCGGGATGTCTATTCCCGGCAGCAGCGATACAGGTAGCGCAAAATATGTTACCGCGCCGATTATCGTCGCAGCTAAAAACGCCATTATGACCGATATCGGTCTATTGAGCAGAAATTTCACCATCAGTCGTTCTTGACTAGTACTGACGATTCGTTTGCTAAATTGATGTTACCGCTGACTATAACCTCTTGTCCTGGTTCAAGACCTTCAGAGACCACAAATTCGTCCATATTCTCAAGAGAGACAGTCACGTAGTTCCATATCGCTTTCCCGTCCTGATGGGTAAACACCACCTTGCGGCCGCCGCTGCGTAGCACCACAGCTTTTTTGGGTACCACGAGGGCTTCCTCGATTTTCCGCTTAATTACTACTCGCACATTCATGCCAACGTAGAGATCGGAGCCGTCCTTCACTACAGCACACACCTTGACCATGCCATCCTTGTCTACAATTGGATTGATGGAGCTTATGCGTCCCGAATATGACTTTTTGGATGAGTAAGGTCTAACTTCCACGGAGTCACCCAAATCAATAGTCTGCAACTCGCTCTCGATAATTGGGAATATCACCTCCATATCGCACGAGGCAATAACGCGGCAGAAGGGCTGTGACATGTCGGGTAGATTGCCCTCCTTGTGAAACAAGTTAGCCACTGTGCCGTTAAAAGGTGATTTAAGAGTAGCATCACTCAAAGCCCTTTCAGCTTCAACCAGCTGCACCTCAGCCTGCACCACTCCGCTGCGCAGGCGTGCCAGACGCATCACATCATCAGGAATGGCCGATATGTTATCCGGATCGTAGCCCTGACCTATCAGCGCATCAGACAGATCAAGCTGTGAGCGTTCAAGCAAATTACGGGTCATTTTAACCGCATTCTCTAGTTTGAACCTATCAAGTTCGGCAAGGATCTGCCCCTTGCTTACCCGTTGGCCGTTGTGTACCTGGATGCGCTCTATAATTGCATTTGTGGATGTAAAGCTCAGATCGACATACTTACCGGCCTCAACTTTGCCCGTGCAAACTAATTCATATTTAAATGGTTGTATCTTGGCTTCGATTGTTTGAACAACAGTACAATCCGAATCCGAGGACGTTTCGCTATTTATATCTGTAGGAGCATCTGGAGTTAGGGTATGAACCCTCTTACAGGAACAAATAAGAGAAAATAATATTAGAAAAGTGGCAATAAATCTATTCATCATTCAAATGAATTATTTTAAAGCGATTGAATCAATTAACTTAATTGGGCGTTCTGATATTTAGGTGATTGTAATAGACGATGGGTCTACAGATGGAGTCTATGACGATGTCAGATTTTAAACAGAAAAAAGCAAATATTCTTTGTCTTATTTCCGTCAAGAGAACCAAGGGATTTCCGTTGCGAGAAATCTAGCCCTGGAAAAAGCAGTTGGCGAATATGTTTTTTTAGGGATGGGGATGATTATATATTACCTGACGGATTCAATGAACTTATTGATGGCGCGAAAATTACTTCGGCCGACCTAATATGCGGAAATACAATGAGAAGTTTTGGCGAGAATATTGCATCCTGGGGAAATCCGATTATTGTTACTGACCACTGTTATGGTGTGGTAGATACGGAGAGCTATTGCTCTTTAATGAATAATCTACACACATACTCAACGGTGCAAACACAGATATTGTAGCCACCGCCTCTGATTGCGTCTTGTTCTCGTTTTTCCATCTCAGATTTTGAGAGATTGAAGAGGTCGATTTTGCGTAATTTCTTCATTATTTAACGATTTTTAAAATTAGTTATTTTTAATATAGGGTTACTATTCATATCTAAAGTTGAGAAAATCTTTGATAATTCTGTCGGCATTTCCCCCTTCTGCTTCAGCATGAGGAGTAAATCAATGGGATAAATCTCCACATTCATGTTTTCAGGCAAATCCATATTGTAGAGGTCGGATATTTGAGTGTCAATATCCTTTATTTTTGTGATTTCTCGTGTCTTCGAATCATAGCAGATAGAGTAAATGCCGCTGTAATCAACATCCTGCTTCTTTGTTTGCGGATCAATTGTTAAAGGGATTACACTAATAATATATCGGTTATTTATAATATTAGTAACAGTCACGATGTTCTTATTGTCGCCGGAAACAATGTTCTTTCTTGAAAGCAAAGGCATAAGTTTAGTACCAACCGCCGTATAAATCGGACTTGTCGAAAAATCGGAAATTACAACTTTGTCGCCAGATTTTGCAATGCGATTTACAGAAATCATAGTAGCACCGCGTTCGGTAACTACCTTATTGGATACGTTTTCAGCCACATCACCAACTTTTGTGAAATGGGAAATCTTTCCGTCAGTTTTGTTCACTAAAAGATATCGCTTAGGATTATTGGCAGCATAAATCATAAGATAATCGCCATTATAATTTGCCATCTCATCCGGACTACACTTTTCGCCCATTCTTAAAGTGCGCTTATATTTTCCATTAAAGCCATAAACTTTAATTTGACTTCGTGTCGGGGAGTCACAGATAAAAACTTCTTGATTGTCGAAATCTATACAACTCGCTCTGATTAGAAGATATTCCTCTGGACCTCCGCCTTTATGCGAAATCATAGAAATAAACTTACCTTCCCGATTAAAAACCAGGATCTGATTGGTCCCAAAGTCAGTAACGATGATATAACTATCATTAACGGCAAGGGCATCAATGTTTTTAATGATGGACTTCTCATTTGTTTCAAGAGGTATAAATTCAATCGCGCCTACTTCCTCTTTGATATTCAGCACTTTATAGGGATAGGTTTTCTCCACATCCAAAAGTGGCACTGTAACAACTTCTGAATATCCAATAGCGTTTATAATCACGATTAGAACGGTCGATAGAATAATCTTGATGTTCATACAAATTTCACTTTATATAATTATTGTGCGAAGATACAATATGTTTTATTAAATTCAAATTTTTTCAATGAAAAAAGAAAAAAAAGAAAAATTCCATATCTCTTTGTAGCTATGTCGTGTATGTGGGTTGCATTTATAGATGACTGGTTGATTCCGGTTATTCTGACTGTAGTGTTTGTAGCGTTTTTCGTTGTAGCTTTCAAGGGCACATACTACAGAATAGACGGGAATAATCTTGTTGTGTATCAATTCTTTCAGCCTACGGCATTACCTATTGACAAGATATCGGAGATTAAACCGACAAAATCAATACTGTCATCGCCGGCTACTTCATTAACCCACCGACTTGCAATAAAATTTTCGGACAGAAAGGTACTTAAGAGCTGTGGTCCTCTGATTATATCTCCTGTCAGACAGGAAGAATTCATCAATCAGCTTGTCTCGATCAACCCCAACATCAGACTATAACCCACTTCGTATCCGAATAGTAGGACATCCAATCTCTACTGATTGAGGGAAATACGTCAAGAGGCGCCATAACCTGACGAACCGATTCCTTTTAATGGGGATGAGATATTATCAGAACTTCTTTTGATTTCTTATCACTCAATGCATATTTAATGTCGCGAGAGAAACGCAATATATTTCGTCTACCTTTCATCTCCAATAGATTTAACAAAGATTCAATTGAAGGGATTCCATTGGAACGATATGAAAAAACCATGATACTTTTTTGAAACTTTTCAATTAATTGGCTAAATCCAGTCAAAATGTTATCTTTATCATTCCATATATTATATTCCCGTTTAAGCCGAAGGTGTTTGCTATTATAATCAATCAACTTTGACCATTCGTCATAATATACCAAACCATTTAGAAAATGATAAAAATCGGCATAATCTACCCCAACACCCTTCTCGCTAATATAAGGAGTATCGATATATACTAAATCATATTTATTTTCAATGGTTAATGCATCTTTATTTAATACATGACACTTAGTCCCATTGTCAAAAACCGCATGATTGGCTTCTTCTACAAAAGATCTGAAATGAGTCTCAAACGGAGTATCCCATGTTTTTTTATTGCCAAAACTCCGTTCAACATCAATAAGTCGTATGTACAAATTTTTCCTATGAAAAAGATTATAGGGTCTCTTTATAATACAAGATTGAAATAGCGCAAACCAAGCAAGCGCTCGTTTGTATTCATTTTCTATTGTTGAGATATTATACCTTACAACATCTATCCAATGGTTTTCTTCATCAGTATAGTAAATACCCTTGAAATTGTCCTCTATAAATGTAGGATATTCAATATTAGGATTTACGGTCAATATAAAATCTATATCTGCCGTATTTAATAAAGTAGAGCTGTTCTCAATTAATGCTTTACCTATAATAGAATTGAAGGGTAAGAGGTCATTGTATGTTACAGACTTGCCATTGTCCTTTAGCTTGTAGGCAACGCTCCCGGTCCCACCAAATGCATCTAATGCTGTCTGGAACGGAATAGCTGAAATTTCATTCCATATCCAATCAACAAATTTAGCTTTACTGCCCTGATACCTGGTAGACGGGAATTTATTCCTTAATGGAATTTCAAATTCAGAGAATAATGAGGGTTGCATTTACTTTAAATTCCTGAATTTCTTGTATGTTTCCAAATTATTATAATACGGTTTTGCAAGTTCTGCTTTCTTAGCCATATCAGGTGTCAAATAATTTGTCCAATGATAAATTCATCTTTGTCCATAGTCACAAAGTTAAGAATTATATTTGATACGCAAAAATATATAACCGATTCTTAATGGTAAAGTGATTGAACTAATCTGTGAGCGTGCCACTGATTTACGAGGGGGTGAAATAGGAAAGAGGACTCTCAAAACGAGAATCCTCTTTTCAAGTACCCGGACCCGGGATCGAACCGGGATGGATTGCTCCAACGGTGTTTGAGACCG
>CAZKSF010000038.1:0-24426 GCA_964555405.1 uncultured Bacteroides sp. | reverse complement strand
TACACTCTTGGGGACACTCTTTCGGACACTTATGGGGACACCTTTGGGGACACCTTTGGGGACACTTTTACAGACACCTTTTCCGCCACTTTTTCGGTCAGTGTGCGCCACCTTTTTCGCCACCTTTTTTGAGGCTCCCGTACGCCCGTCCACAGCTCCGAACTTTTGCCTGAAAACAGGCGTTCAAATATGAGAGCCACAAATTCCAATGGTTAAATATTGTTTAATAGGCAAATATTCGGATAATAAGTGTTAATTTTGTGATGCTCTCTCAGGTAGTGATAAATCAGGGCAATTTTGCCCTCCAAAATAGAGCGGAAAATGTGGTACAAACCGTGGTACATTGCTTCTCGATTACATCAAGCAACAAATTGATAATCAATAAGATAATACCACTCTCACAAAGCCCGCTCGGATCACCCACAGGTCACAGATCCCCCCAAGGATTTGTGACTTTTTTCTTGGTTGCAGGTTTCTGTTGTCCAAACATAAAATTCTGATGTTTTGTAATTACTATTCTGAGGTCCACTCTTTTTTAGTATATTTACACCCGAATACTTGATACAGGACTGCTAATAAGTGTAACCAGTTATTGTGAATGATCATTTATGAATAATATACTTACCGCTATAAAAGCAATCGTAGAAAATTCTGCAAATGTTATTATTGAAGAATCAGGAACCAATTCGCAGAACAGAGTGACACAAATGGGGGATGCTCTTGAAGATTATGTAAAGAATGCTTTTGCTGATTGCTTAGGGCGAGATCCAAAATTTGTGAAACTTGCTCGTAGTGCTGTTTTTTCATACATAGGTAACAGTTCTAATCCACCGGACGCCATGATTAAAGATGGTGATGCTATAGAGATTAAGAAAATTACGACCCTTGGAACATCACAGTTACAATTAAACAGCAGTTATCCAAAGGACAAACTCTATGCAGATAATCCAAAGATATGCGCAGCTTGTCGCAACTGTGAGATTTGGGAAAGAAAGGATATGTTATATGTCGTTGGTCAAGTAAAGGGCGAGGAGTTGCAGAATATTTTCTTTATTTATGGAGATCTGTATTGTGATTCTCCTGTTATTTATGAGAATGTAGAGAATGTTATAAAAGATGGACTTCAGCTACTTGAAGGTGTAGAAATTGCGGATACGAATGAACTTGGTCGCGTGAATAAAGTAGATCATCTTGGCATTTCAGATCTAAGAGTGCGTGGGATGTGGCTTATAAAAACTCCATTTCAACAGTTTAAATATTTGACAGACGACATAAGTGCTTATACGTTTAAATTAGTTGCGCTGATTCCCGAGGATAAATATTATACATTTGTTAATGTTATGGAATTCGAGAAGTTCTGTGAGGAACATGGTGTAAATATAACGGACGAAAATATTGAAGATCCTCGGAATCCTGCGAATCTGATAAAGGCTAAACTTGTTACATATTATTGCTAAATGGAGCTAATCAGTCTTTTTTCCGGTGCAGGTGGTTTGGACAAAGGTTTTCATAATGCCGGTTTTTTCACTAGTGTAGCAAATGAGTATGACCCTAAAATATGTCCGACGTTCAAGGCAAATTTCCCCGAAACACACCTCATTGAAGGTGATATACGAGACGTAAAAGAGTGCGAATTTCCAGAAAAGGTAACAGGTATTATAGGAGGTCCCCCATGTCAGTCATGGAGTGAGGCTGGAAATCTTAAAGGTATAGATGATGCACGTGGTCAATTGTTTTATGAGTATATAAGAATACTCAAAGCAGCTCAGCCTCTATTCTTTGTGGCTGAAAATGTATCAGGAATGCTTGCAAAACGCCATGCTGAATCGGTCAATGGCTTTATGCGTCTGTTTGATGAAGCCGGATATGACGTTAATCTGAAGATGCTGAATGCAAACGACTTTGAGTGTCCTGAAGATCGTGACAGGGTTTTTTATATAGGATTTAGAAAAGACCTGAATATTCATGACTATGAGTTTCCGTTACCTTGTGAACATAAACCCACTTTAAGAGAATACATCTGGGATCTGAAAGATAATGTAATTCCCGCTAAGGAACATAATAAGACAAATGGAGATGCTTGCGCTGTCCCGAACCATGAATATTTTATAGGTGCATATTCACCAATCTTTATGTCGCGTAATCGTGTCAGGTCATGGGATGAACCAGGTTTCACAGTTCAGGCTAGTGGCAGGCAGTGTCAATTACATCCTCAAGCACCCAAGATGATAAAGGTTGAGAAGAATGTCCAGATTTTTGCCCCCGGGCAAGAATATCTTTACAGGAGAATGTCTGTACGTGAAGTTGCAAGAATTCAAACTTTTCCTGATAATTTCGTTTTTCTTTACACGGATGTGAATATGGGATATAAGATGATAGGCAATGCAGTCCCTGTAAATTTGGCTTATCATGTAGCTATGAGTATACGCGCTACATTGGATAAGCATGGAATTAATTATCGGAAATAGGGATGAATGTAGTTCCTCTATTTGGAGAACATTTACTGATACAGACATTAAATCTGTTATCAAAAATCTCAGGGTGATAGTGTTGATTAAGAAGCAATTGATTCGGGACGGTTAGAAGAAAAGGAATTTCTTGCGTTTTTTCTCGGGTTTATTTTCAGGAATGGAGTCTTTTGGCATAACAGGCGCATCAATCAGACCTTCCCGGATGAGTTGCAACGAATCGGCTGCGCTCAATCCTTGATCAGGAATTGTTTCAAAATCAGCTGGACGCGCTATCTGTAATTTGGCAAACCTTGAATTACGTACACCTCTCCTGAATACGTTCTCTATCTGCTCGATAAGATTGATGCGCGCATCATTGACGATGCTTACACTCTCCACCGATGTGTTCTCGTTGAATTTTGCGCCACCGAACCGAACTTTGTATTTTTTCGGACTGCCCGATATGTTAATTCCGAATTTGAAGGGGAGAGGAGATTTCAATACCGAAAGATGGTAGTCGAAATTCATTGCCATATCGTTTGACCCATACACTCCAAGACGGTAGCGGTCGATGTTGAAAGCAAACGGATAGACGTGCAGAAGTCCATTGTCAACGGTCATCTCGACATTCATTTGTCGGATGGTGTTATTCGTTTTATCCTTGAATCCAAGCCATTTACCCAAAGTATGGTAAGTGTGAGGATTGATGAAGGCAAGATTATCCCCACTTATCCTGATAGCTGCATCAAGCGTGGGAAGCATGATATTCATACCCGAATCAAGGCGGCATGTAGCTGCTATGTCGGCACCAATGGTACCTGAAAAGTCATGTATCAGCGGCATAATCGAGTCAATGACAGGTACCAGCGTGACGAATTTACCTATATTGAAATCTTTAAGTTCCATTCCGAAGCCGAAATGTCTGTTTTCCCTTCCCGGTGATGAATAAAGAGCCGAACAGGTGAGTGATCCGGCATCAGAATATGCCTGTATATTATGCAGATTTATGGCACCGTCATACACTAATATGTCTCCGGACATGTTTCCCATTACCAGATTGCTATAAAGCACATTGTCAGCTGCTATTCTTATATTGGCATCGACATTTACGGGTATGAGGATTGGATCGGAAGAGGTATCGCGACGCTTTTCGGAAGAGTGTCTCTGTCCGGAGTAAGAAGAACCTGTGAAGATACCCGCCGACATTTCATTTATATCGATGGTGTCGCTCAGGAGTGATAAATTAATTTTTAGAGTGTCATGTGATTTCGATGTCAGGGCTTGTCGTACATTTGTTACGAGTCCTGACAAGGTAATATCAGATTTTCCAGCCTTCAAGGATATATCAGTTATATCAACGGTATCGTTGTTGAACCGTATGTCAAGGCGAGAGAATCGATTATGCAGAGGAAAGACGGGAGTGTGCAAACGTGCCCGGTGTGTTGAAAGTGATCCTTTCAGTTCCCACCCGGTCAAAAACTTACTGAATCCCCTGGCGAGATTCCATTCCAGCACTTCGGTATCGTCATCGGTCAATGTACCGTAAACCCGACGTGTCCGTTTCTCACCGGGTTTATGGTGACGCCTGGCATAGACGATTTTAAATACCGAATCAGGAGATATGCGACGGTATTCTCTGAATTTCCCGTTCAGCGGTCGGCGTTCAGCCGGGTGACCGATTGTAGAGGGTAGTTTCTGAAGAGACGCCTTAATTGAAGTATCGAATAAAAGGATGTGATCGGCAAGAGAACCGGCGGAAACAGTACCGGTATTCAGCTCAGCTGAAATATCAGGCAATTTGTCACCACGGAAGATGACGTTACCGGTCAGATTGCGTATACGTGCTCCGGCACTATCGGTGATGGAAATAATATTGAGCCGATTTACCTTCAGTTTGCCTCCCACCGGTACAATCAGAGCAGAGTCCGGATTATTGCCGTTCACTTGTGTCTGCGCTCCTAAGGTAAGTGTACTGAAAGCAATGTCCACGCCATTGACAAGAATATTTGCCGTATCAATATCTAAATTCGCTTTTAATTCCGGAATGTCATTGCCAATTCGTCCGGCATTAAAGTCGATCGTAGCCTTATTTAGTTGCACCATCTTATTTGTATCCGCCGAGAGATAGTAAATATCGTGTGCGGTTACGGCTCCATCGGTAATCAGCTTATGGAAATGGTTTCTTTTTAACATCGACATTTTTCCGTGAGCATGCAGATCGGTTGAAACTATGCCGGAAATATACCCGGGAATTCTCTCTCCGATAATGGGCGGAAGGTTTTTTAAATCGATCTCTCCTTGCAGATCGGTAGAGAAAGATGGGTCAGAGAATATTTCGGATAAAAGTGCGGAGAGTTCAAGACGCGTCGATACACCGGCAATAATACAACGAGTGATGTTGATTGTCGTACTGTCAGGGCAGTTCGTCACAGTATTAACAACCGCATCCAGCGATAATTCCTCAAACCGGGAATTTCCATAATGCAAAGTTGACGGGGGTATTGATACTTTTATCACTGCGTCTGGCAGAGAATCAGTTGCCAGATCCATAGGTTCGTTAAGTTCAAAGCAACCTTCTACTGTGGCGTCGGTTGAAAAGTATGGTTCGTAGAGGAGATGAACCTCACGAATCGAGTCGGGTAGCATGCTAAGCAGATCAGTGAATGCTACAGGTGCTACATTGACTTTCGCTTTTCTGACAACCGGAGTAACTCCGAAGTCAATCTCTCCTGTCACCAGTGCCTTGATGAATGCACCCTGAAGCTCGAACTCATCCATGGCGACAAGTCCGGGATGCGATGGATTCCAATATACATTGCCATTCATCCCGAAGCCTATATGGTCGAGATTCGTAATAAGAGTCGCTTTAGGGGATGTTATATCACCGTTGATGGTCAGACGATATGTCGGCATCTTGTCACCGTCAACAGCTGCATCAGTCAGAAGCAGTACCGAAGCAGATGTAGAGTCGGCGGCATTATAGAAACGTATTTCTTTAGGTTGTTCAAGCGCAAAACGATTGATGCGGAATCCCGGCATCTTTTTGTCGGGTGACTTCAAGGTATCAGCAGGCATTTTAATTAATTCGTAATTTGCCTTACCGTTACGTGCGATTACCAGATTTATACTCAGACCCCGTAAAACTACATCGTGAAGAGATAACTCATTATTAACAAGCAGGCGCTTGACATCCAACGATCCGGTCATATGTTCAAGTGAGATCAGAGAGTCGGCATAAATGGGCAATAGTCCGCGCTCATCATTATTTAGTGAGTCAAAGGCATGAGAAGTAATGGATAGGTCTTGTACTTCAATTCTTAAAATCGGGAAGCGGGGTTGAAAGCCTAACTCCACATTTCCTACTTTTAGATGCCCGTCGATATAATCGTTGGCTACACGCTCGATCAGAGTCGAAAGTTGCCTGGAATCGACAAACTTCACTACACAGAAAAGCAAGGCGCCCAAAACAATTACCATTGCAAGAAACGTCCATCCAAGTATTTTCGAGATCTTAGTTAAAATACTGCCTTTCATGAACCTCAAACCGATCAAAAGTCCGACAGAATAAAGAGAGTGTGCAAAGTAACGCTCACTCAATCTATAAGTCGAAATAACTGTTCTTGCAAAATTACATGACATAATTGTAATCAGCAAATCTTCCTTCTGCTAAAATATATAGGTAATCAATACAACATTATTTTCATCTGAAGTGTTAGAAACATAAATCCCGTTAATAACTCTGATTATGAAAAAGTATCTGTCGTTTGTGATATTGATTATCATCTTCTCCCTCTCTGCAGTCGGACGTGAAAAACCGTCATCAGTTAAAGCCGATGCCGCCTTCGAGACTATACGTCAAAACTATCAACATGGAAAAATAACTGCTGACAGTGTTGTCAGCACAGCTCTCTATCATAAAGTCGGGAATCCTCAGCTTGCAGAAAGCATACTGAAACTTGCTGCTGAAAGTGGTAATCCACGCGCGCTTGCTGAACTCGGACTTCTCTATACACATTATACCACTGCATATCTTTTCCCGGGTAAAACGTCAGAGGGCGTAAAGTTCCTGGAAACAGCTGCGAAATCCGGAAACAATGATGCATACGACTATCTCGGAATATATTATCAACTCAATAAAGATTATAAGAAAGCCCGTCAGTGCTTCGAAGCAGGCGGTCATAAAAACAACAGTATGGCCTTATGCATTATAGGAGGAATGTATGAGGATGGCACAGGGTATAAAAAGAACGCGAAAAAAGCCTGCGACTATTACCGCCAGTCCGCTTCCATGGGCTATCCCGCAGGTGCGACGAAATATGGATATTCCCTTCAGCGTCCGTGGTTCGGAGAGGTAAGTCTGCCTGATGCGTTTTTCTGGTTCTATATTGCAGGTGAACTCGGCAGTGATGCAGCCCGCAGTAATCTATGGCTTCCACTCCGAGGCGAGAGGTTCGGTGACGATTTGCACACTTTCCTTGCCCGTAAATCGCTTGAACTTGTCGAAAATGGTCATAAAGGTCAGAGCTTCTCGGGCGAACCGCTTTACAAAGATGGTTTTCTCGCTGGCATAAAAGATCGGGAGAAAGCAGCCGAGGCAGGTGACGACTGGTCACGCTTTTATCTCGGCAGCATGAATTATAATGATGATTTTCTGAATAGAAACTATGGGCGTGCTATTGCCTACTATGAGGCTATTGCAAAAAACAACGCCTTACCGACTCCTGTTATGGCGGTGGTTTATGAGCGACTTGGCGATATGTATCGAAATGGGAAGGGAGTCAAAGCCAATCCGGTCAAAGCTGCCGACTATACCAGAAAAGCAGCAAATTATGGCAGTCTTGCCGCCTACAGGATAGTGGAAAACATTGAATGATACTCTCTGAGCTACAACATAGGTAAAGAATTTGCCGGATAAAAATTGTATTTATTGCAATTCTTATCCGGCATTTATATATCAAAAATGTACGTCAAGTGCCCGGGCAAGGATTTCTGATAGCGTCGGGTGTGCCGAAATAACAGTACGGTTGAAGTCACTGACAGTCATTCCGGTGCCGATAAGCAGCGAAGCCTCGGCAATAAGGTCGGACGCATGCGCTCCCACCGCCGATACACCAAGTACCTTACCGGTTGACGGCGCATAGATTATTTTAACCATTCCATCGGTTTGTCCCATTGCTTGAGCCTTGCCGTTAGCTGCATAGGTAGCTTTTGAAACCGCATATTCGGTGCCATTCATATCAAGCTGAGCCGGTAGAGCTCCCACCGAAGCCGCTTCAGGCAAAGTGAACACTACCGAAGGTACTCGTGAAGTATCGAAAGAATATTGTTCCGGGTCAAATACAACATTTCCTTGCGCAACAGCGGCATGAGCCAGCATACAGCGTCCGTTCACATCGCCTATTGCGTAAATGCCCTGAGCAGAGGTCGCCATTTTTTCATCGGTTATAATAAAACCTTTTGAATCAATATTCACCCCTGCATCCGCACAACCCTCAGGTACGACCGGACGTCGACCGACAGCCATGATCACTTGATCTGCTTCTGCGAATCCTGAACCACGTTTCCCTTCCCATTCCACACGCAAAAGTCCGCTTACGCGGCTGATAGTCTTTACTGATGCTCCGGTAACGATCTTTATCCCCCGTCGGGTGAGGGCAGTACGCAACCGCCGGGCAATTTCCGGATCGAATGGCGGAAGGATTTCCTTACAATACTCTACAACTGTTACCTCTGTTCCAAGAGCTGAAAGAATGGATGCAAATTCCATTCCTATTACACCACCACCTATGATGACAGCACTCTCCGGGAGAGATGTGAGCGTAAGCAGTTCGTCACTTGTAATGGCGAGTTCCGCACCCGGAATAGAAAGACGCGCCGGCTTGGAACCGGTGGCAATGACAATGCGCGGGGCAGAGTACTGTGAGTCACCGACTATTACACGGTTACCTTGTGCAAGCACGGCCTCCCCCTCTATAAGCTCGGCTCCCGAAAGTACGGACGCTACTCCTTCGCGCAGTTCATTAACCACGGAATGCATACGCTCGGCTGCCTTTTCGAAATTGACAGTCACAGACGTTGTTTCTATGCCAAATTGGGCTGCATGTTCAGCGACCACAGCAGTTTCGGCTGTGGCACATAGACATTTAGTCGGAATACAGCCACGGTTAAGGCACGTGCCTCCGAGTCGGTCACGTTCAATGACAGCGACTTTCTCTCCGCGTTGAACCAGACGTACTGCCAGTTCGTATCCTCCGGGTCCGGCACCGATTATGATTGTGTCATATGTTCGCATAGATCGGTATATGTTACTTTCGGATGAAGAGCTGCCTCCGTGTCATCGCAGTGAGCCGCCGGAGTATTGTGTGGCGCATCTTTAACTGTCTGCGGGTGCTCGAGAGCTTCGGTCGCTATTGTTCTCATAGCGTCGACAAAAGCGTCAAGTGTCTCGCGGCTTTCAGTTTCAGTGGGCTCGATCATCAGCGATTCATGGAAAAGTAATGGGAAGTAGATGGTGGGAGCATGGAATCCGAAGTCGAGCAGACGTTTTGCGACATTCAGTGTTGTCACACCCGTCGATTTGTCCTTAAGTCCGTCAAAAACGAATTCATGCTTGCAAGGTCCGGCTATCGGTAACAGATACAGATCTTTCAACTTATGCATGACATAGTTAGCGTTCAGTGTGGCAAGAGGTCCGACTTGTGCTATGCCATCAGCGCCAAGGGTAAGTATGTAAGCAAGTGCCCGTATAAATACCGTATAGTTGCCGAACCATGATGAGACACGACCCAATGCATTATCGCTATGAGTCGCCACACTGTAAGTACCGTCAGCGTTTAACATCACACGTGGAACAGGTAAGAACTGTTCCAGACCGGCACGAACGCCGACCGGTCCGGCGCCCGGTCCACCGCCACCGTGAGGTGTGGAGAATGTCTTGTGAAGATTGATATGCATCACATCAAATCCCATATCTCCCGGTCGTGCTATACCGAGCATCGGGTTAAGGTTCGCTCCGTCATAATAAAGAAGAGCTCCGGCATTATGTACCGCCTCTGCAATCTGAGGAATATTTTTTTCAAACATTCCCACAGTATTTGGATTGGTCATCATCACTGCGGCAACTGTCTGATCAAGCTTGTCCCGCAGATCATCGACATCTATTGTACCGTCAGAAAGACTCTTCACCTCAACGATCTCATAACCGGCTACCGCAGCAGAAGCGGGATTGGTGCCGTGTGCCGAGTCGGGTACGATAACACGAGTGCGGTTATAGTCGCCACGGCTGTCGTGATAGGCGTGAATAACCATAAGACCGGTCAACTCTCCATGCGCTCCCGCAAATGGGTTAAGGGTAAATTCTGCCATTCCACCTATTTCGCTGAGAGCCTTCTGCAGGGTGTAATACACTTCCAGAGCGCCCTGCACCGTATCGGCTGACTGAGACGGATGGAGGTGAGAGATAACCGGATCCGAAGCCAGTGCATCGTTAATTTTCGGATTATATTTCATTGTACAGGAGCCGAGCGGATAGAACCCGGTATCCACCCCGAAATTGTTTGTACTCTGGTTGGTATAATGTCGTACGACAGTCGGCTCGTCTACCTCGGGTAACAATGGCTCCCGGCTACGCATTAGTTCGGCAGGCAGATCGGTAACGGCATCCGGAAATGTATTGTACGGGAGATCATAACCCCTGCGTCCGGGACAGGAATACTCAAATATGAGTTTGTTATAGAGTTGTCGATTCATGGATTACAGGGAGTTGACAGTTGAGACATATCTTTCGAAATCATCGGGGGTCTGCATTTCAGTTACCGCGATAAGCAAATCATTCTCACCGCACGCCACACCGCCGAGAATACCCTGCTCTTTGAGAGCCTCAAGAACCCTGTTGGATGAGAGTCCGTCGCACAGCGACATACAGAACTCGTTAAGGAATGGTTTCCCGGGGTATTTCAGTTTCATTTTTCCGGTCTTTTCCAGAGCTGAAGCCAGGACATGTGCGCCATCGCAACCGATGCGGTTTATTGCGGTCAGACCCGCTGTTCCTAAAAGTGAAACATATATTGCCGTGTGGAGTGTCATTATTCCCTGGTTGGAACAGATATTGGAAGTTGCTTTCTCGCGGCGGATATGCTGTTCCCGAGCCTGCAAAGTAAGCACGAACACACGTTGCCCGTTAGCATCAGTAGTCGCCCCCACGATTCTTCCGGGCATCTTGCGTATAAGAGCCTTCGTCGCGCACATATATCCGAGATACGGACCGCCGAAATTGAGTGGCATGCCGAGTGACTGAGCTTCCCCGACAGCAATATCGGCTCCCCACTCGCCGGGTGACTTTATGACTGCAAGCGGCATGGCGTGACAGTTCATTATGAACAGTGCTTTTGCGCCATGGATCATGTCGGACCAGCCGGTGTAATCTTCAAGGATACCGTAATAATTGGGTGAGGCGACAATAACACCTGCAACGTCATTACCGAGCATCCGTTCCATTTCCTCCCGATCGGTTACTCCATCACGAGCCGGGATAGTATCTAATGTAATACGGTGATAACGGGCATAGGTAGATACCACTTCTGCAACATTCGGAGCGACAGTGGCAGAGATCAGCACACGACGTTTGCGGCGTGTAGCGGCTACAGTCATCAGCATAGCCTCGGCGGTTGCTGTGGCTCCGTCGTACATTGATGCATTGCTGACATCAAGACCCGTCAGACGGCTCATGATTGACTGATATTCGAATATATACTGTAGGGTACCCTGTGAAATTTCAGGTTGATAAGGGGTATATGCAGTAAGGAATTCTGATCGGGAAGTTATTGCGTCGATCACTGCCGGTGTATAGTGACAATATGCTCCGGCGCCGGCAAAGCAAGTGAGAGATCGGCATCGGTTTCGTATGCGGTCAAAATAGCGCCGCAACTCCGGTTCACTCATCGGTGCGGGGAGAGTGTAGGGTTGCTTCAGTCGCAGTTCTTCCGGTACATCGTCATACAGGTCATCGGTGGACATAGCACCGCATACTGCAAGCATTTCCCTCACATCCTCCGATGTATGTGGAAAATAGCGGTGGGTGGTCATCCTTATTGTTGTTTAATAAGTTCGGCGTATGCCTCCGGCGAGAGCAATTTGTCAAGTTCCGAAGGATCGGACATTTTAACTTTAATGATCCAATTGGTTTCGGGGTCTTGATTGACCAGACGAGGATTTTCGATGAGCTTTTCGTTGATCTCAAGGATTGTACCGCTTACGGGAGAAAAAAGATCTGAAGCAGCTTTTACACTTTCTATGGCACCGAATTCTTCTTCGGCAGTCACATCATCGTCGGGTTCGGGCATATCTACATAAACGACATTGCCGAGCTGTGCTGCTGCAAATTTAGAGATTCCTATATAGGCGATTTCGCCCTCAACACGGGCATATTCGTGGGTGGGAAGATAATAAAGCATATTAATTCAGTGTTTAGGTTTATTTTTTATAATTTGGGGTATAGAATCGTTTCTTTATGACAGTTGCCGGAAAAACTTTTCGGCGTACGCGCACTTGCAGGGGGGTGCCGAGAATACCTTTACCGGCATCAACAAGTGCCATGGCAAGTGATTTGCCAAGAGTAATAGATCGGTAGCCGGTTGTTATTTCGCCTACTTTGTTTCCTTCGGCATCGAACACCTCATATCCGTGACGGGCAATAGCAGGTCCATCGATTTCGATACCTACAACTTTTTTTGATACACCTTCTTTTTTCTGGCGTAAAATCACATCTCTACCGATGAATTCTGGCTTGTCGGGACGTGCGAACATACTTAACCCGGCTTCGACCGGAGTTATATCATCGGTAAGTTCATCACCGTAAAGAGGTAATCCTGCCTCAAAACGCAAAGTGTCGCGGCAACCCAGTCCACAGGGAGCAACTCCGGCTTCCATAAGTTTTTTCCAGGCATCGGTAATTACCGCTTCCGATGCATATAACTCGAAGCCATCCTCGCCTGTGTATCCGGTTCGGCTCACAACTGCCGGAGTTCCGTCTGAAGCAATTATGTCCTTGAATGTGTAAAAGGTCAGATCGGCACAATCTATTCCCAATACGTCGCGCATGATTCTTTCAGCTTCCGGACCCTGAACAGCAATTTCTGCCCATACTTCACTCTGATTCACGACAGTGACATCATATTTTGCCGCATGTTCCTGAATCCAGGCTACATCTTTGTCAATATTCGAGGCGTTGATGACAAGAAAAAATTCCTCGCGGTTGCGCCGGTAAACGAGCAGATCGTCAACAACTCCGCCCTGCTGATTCAGCATCATACCGTAGATTACTTTACCGTCGGGAATTGCTGTGACATCGCCTGTGAAGATATAATTGACAAAAAGTTCAGCCTGTGGACCTGTTATGAGGACCTCTCCCATGTGGCTCACATCGAAGACGCCGACACTGTTTCGCACGGCATTGTGTTCCTCCTCTATTCCTGCGTAGCTTATCGGCATGTCAAAGCCGGCATACGGAGCCATTACCGCTCCAAGAGCGGTGTGTTGCGTGTAAAGACAAGTTTTTTTCATGATATATGTTTGGAACGGTTTTATTTGGTTAAAACTTCAGTGAGTGTAGTCGGGTCGGCGCCTGCAATAATATGTTCGACTCCAAGGCGACGTAGAACTTCAATTATGGCATCAGGTGTACGTTTCACTCCAATCAGAGGCATTATCAATGCCGTATCAATGTCGCATAGCGGGAAGAAGTCGCCGGACAGACTCATTTCTATGATGCGGTTGTCGGAATCAACGGCATATGCGACTTCAAACCCACCGGCTTGCCGGGTACGTACAGTATAGTTGACCGGTAGAGAGGAACGTCGACCCAATATATGTGTGGCTGTAAGATATGATTTTTGAATTTCTTCAATTTCGGGGAGTGAGGTCGCCGGAATCCGTACTTCACCATCGACTATGTGTTCAATGGCATAACGGCGGAAACTTTCGCATGTCATGTCGAGTCCTTGAGCCACAAGAGTCGTGATACGGGAAGAAACCGACTTGACTTTGTTGCTTTCGAGCTTGGCCTTGGCAGGAGTAAGAGCGCCTGACATCAGTTCCGGATCAGTATCATAGAGCATTGTTCCGTGAACTATGCTTCCGCAAGAGGTATGATAGAATGCGTTACCGGCGACTTTGCACCCATTAATAAGAATATCGTTACGACCACCGGCTTCAGCAGCTATTCCGAGCGAACGTAGCATACCGGCTACTATACCGGTATAACGGCTGAAACTATCGCTGACATTTATCTCGGGCGTGATATAGGAAAACATAATATTGTTCCGGTCGGCGAAAACTGCTCCACCACCGCTTTTCCGGCGGTAGACTTCTATGCCCCGGGAACGGCAGAATTCCAGATCGACTTCGACACCAATCTGCTGGTTTCGTCCGCAGATCACCGTGGGGTCAACCTGCCATGTAAAGAAATATTCATCGGGGGGCAATGAAGCAGCTACCCACTCTTCCAATGCAAGAAAGAAAGGCAGGCGGCGGTGGCTGACATTATCCAGTACGATATGCTTCATGGTTTCAGATATAAAAATAAATACCCTCGGATTATTAAACCTTCAATTGACGGAGAGCCAAATTTACACAATAATTCCCGAATTAGAAAATTGAATCGGCGAAATTCTGCTGACAGAAATTGTCAAAGTAGAAAAATAAATTCCGAGGATTATTTGTGTGTATAAAAACTGAGACGAAATGGAAAAAATCGTAACTTTGCAGAATAATAATAACCAATCATATACCATTGAATTCAATTATGGATAACCTGCTGCCGTTTGCTTTTCTGTGTCTGACATCCTTTTTTACTCTTGCCAATCCGCTCGGAACCATGCCTGTTTTTCTCTCAATGACTAAAGGTCTTGGAGATGGAGACCGTAACAGGATATTGAAAAGGGCATGTATGATTTCAGTAATTATACTGTTGTTGTTTACAATTGGCGGTCAGGTTCTGTTTACACTTTTCGGAATATCAACTAATGGTTTCCGTATTGCAGCAGGTTTTCTTATCATGAAGATCGGTTTTGATATGATTCAGGCTAATTATAACAACTCAAAGATGCAGGAAGAGGAACTCAAAGACTATGCCAATGACATCTCGATTACC
Source organism: uncultured Bacteroides sp. (assembly GCA_964555405.1). GTDB lineage: Bacteria > Bacteroidota > Bacteroidia > Bacteroidales > Muribaculaceae > Paramuribaculum. The sequence goes on along the minus strand of CAZKSF010000038.1, from coordinate 9,828 downwards.
CCTCTTGCCATTCCAATGCTTTGTGGACCGGGTGCCATCGCCAATGGAATTATGCTTATGGATAACGCAAACACACCGGCAATGAAAATCGTACTGTTGTCAAGTATAGCCGTGATATATATTGCCACTTATTTTATATTGCGTTTTTCTACCAAACTTGTTCCCATTCTGGGCGACACGGGAAATAATGTCATGATGCGACTTATGGGTCTTATCCTTATGGTTATAGCTGTCGAGTGTTTTGTAGGTGGAGTTAAACCTCTGCTCATTGATATAATACGGGCCGGCAACGGACTGGGATAAGCATTGATATAGTTAAATATAGTTAAATATTGGCAGTGATTATAGAAAAAAGTAACAGTTTTCAAGAGAAATCAGCCAAGAATCAAAAAAATTACCTAACTTTGTGGAAAATAATCCAAGTCACGGAGGGGGCGTAAGCTTCCTCCGGTTTTTTTATAATAAAAGCATGATAGACAAACAGCAACTTACATCAGTAGTGGAGCAGGCACTTGCAGGGTCAGATTATTTTCTTGTGGACGTGCATATAAGTTCTGCTAATGAAATAAATGTTGAGATAGATTGTCCCGAAGGTGTTGACATAGATACCTGTGCACATGTCACGCGTGCTATCGAGGCAGCTTTCGACCGAGATGTGGAAGATTATGAGCTGGAAGTAGGATCGGCAGGACTGACTTCGCCATTCAAAGTGCGGGGACAGTACCTGAAAAATATCGGAAATGAGATAGACATACTCACACGCGACGGTCGTAAACTTCATGGAGTTCTTACAGGAATAAATGAGGATGGTTCAGAGTTTACCTTTGAATCGCCGGAGAAAATAAAGGAACCGGGCAAAAAGCGTCCCGTGACCGTCATGGTGCCGCATACAATGGCTGTTGCCGATACAAAATCGGTGACCTACCGTATTTCATTTAAGTAAAATAATAATCGACTAATATATAAAATGGCAAAGAAAGAAGAAGCTCCCGACATGGTAGAGCGTTTTGCGGAATTCAAGGAACTGAAAAACATCGACAAAGCAACGATGATCAGCGTGCTTGAAGAGTCGTTTCGCAATGTACTCGCCAAAATGTTTGGTTCGGACGAAAACTTCGACGTGATCATGAATCCTGATAAAGGAGACGTACAGATATTCCAGAATCTTCAGGTAGTTGCGGACGGTAATGTGGAGGATCCAAACAGGCAGATCAGTCTGTCGGATGCCCGTGAAGACGGTGACCCATATGCTGAGATAGGTGAAGAACATACTAAAGAGATAATATTCGCCGAGTTCGGCAGACGTGCTATCCTTACTCTTCGCCAGACATTGCAGTCGAAAATACTTGATCTGCAGAAAGAGGCAGTATATGCCAAGTTCAAGGATCTTGAAGGTGAACTGGTGTCCGGAGAAGTTTATCAGACTTGGTCGCGTGAGACTCTTCTGCTCGATGATGAAAAAAATGAGTTGCTTTTACCGAAAAGCGAGACCATTCCCGGCGACTTCTTCCATAAGGGAGAGACAGTACGTGCTGTGATTGCTAATGTGGATAACAAAAATAACAATCCAAAGATTACGGTTTCACGTACTAATGAGAATTTCCTCCGCCGTCTGTTTGAACTTGAGGTGCCGGAGATTCATGATGGTCTGATCAATATCCGGGCAGTTGCCCGCATCCCGGGCGAACGTGCCAAAATAGCAGTGGAAAGTTACGATGACCGCATAGATCCGGTAGGTGCATGTGTCGGTGTAAAAGGCTCGCGTATTCACGGTATAGTCCGCGAACTCCGTAATGAAAATATTGATGTCATAAATTATACGAACAATCCATCGCTATTCATACAGCGTGCTCTTAGTCCGGCAAAAATATCATCGATCAGGCTTGATGAGGAAGAGAAAAAGGCAGAGGTGTTCCTGCGTCCTGAGGAAGTTTCACTTGCAATCGGCAAGGGAGGTCTGAACATTAAACTTGCCTCAATGCTAACCGGATATGTGATTGACGTTTATCGTGATACCGAAGAAGCCTATGTGGATGATATCTATCTTGATGAATTCAAGGATGAGATTGACGGCTGGGTAATTGACGCGTTAAAAAATATGGGTTGCATAACTGCTAAATCGGTACTTAATACTCCGCGTCAGACCCTTATCGATAAAGCAGACCTCGAAGAGGATACTGTCGATCATGTTATCGAAGTACTTAAAGCTGAATTTGATGAGGATTAATGAACAATTAAAAGAAAACACCTATACCAATATATGCCGAGATTGAAATTAAAACAAGTAGCCACCGAACTGAATATCAGCTCGGCGACAGCAGTAGATTTTCTGCGGAAAAAAGGTATCGAAGTCGAGGATAATCCCAATACCCGTATCGAGGAAGATGCCTATCGCCAACTGCAGAAAGAATATGGCACACAGGCAGCAGGGAATGCCGGGCGTGTTAATACCCCCGTTTCCCATGCAGCTAACGGAAACACCTCCACACGGACCACTTCAGCGTCGACACCCTCTTCCGACAAAGGAGATCAGTCGCTTACGTCGCGCGGAATAGGTGGACCAAAAATTGTGGGTAAAATAGATCTGAACAGCAAAGGACAACCTGTAAAGCAGAAACCGGTTGCCCCGAAGAATGATACCCCTAAGGTGGAAACACCTAAGACTCCGACTCCCTCTCCGGTCCAAAAAGAGGTGCAGGTTGCGGAGACACCGAAGGCCGAACTTCCCAAAAAAGAAAAGGCTGCTGAGGAAGAATCACGCCCGAAACCTCAGCCGAAGGTAGAGCCTGCCAAGCAGGAAGTGTCACGTCCTAAAACTGTCAAAACAGAAACCACTAAAACAGAAACTCCAAAAACGGAGACTTCTAAGCAGGCACCGACACCGGAGCCTGTTAAAGCCGCAACGCAAGAAGAACCTGCAAAAGAAGAACCCGAAATTTTCACTGTCGGACTTCCGAAGAATGGTCCGTCGATAAATGTCGTAGGTAAGATTGATTTATCAGCACTTAACCAATCGACACGTCCGCGTAAGAAGTCGAAAGAGGAACGTCGCAACGAACGTTCAGCCGGACAACGTAATGGAGGGGCTTCCCAGCAGGGCGGATCGGCTCAAAATTCGCAGGGCGCTCAGAATGGAGGACAGCAATCGGCTCAGACCGGCACCGGAGATAAACGTCGTCGCCGTCGCATAGGTGGTAAGGAAAAGGTCGATATCGAAAAGTCGGCTCAACAGCAGCAACAGCAAGGCGGTAATCGCGGTAACCGTGGTGGTCGAGGCAACAATAACGGAAACGGTAACGGCAATCAGGGGGGCGGACGTCGTAACGAGGATAATAAGTCACGTCGTGATGAACGTCGCCAGCCGCAACACCGTCCTGCTCAGCCGGAAGTGAATGAGGAGGATGTTCAGAAGCAGATCAAGGAAACACTTGCCCGCCTTACCGGTAAAGGAAAAACTCAGAATAAGGGAGTGAAGTGGCGTAAAGAGAAACGCGAGGCGTTCGCTAACCGTGAACGTGAAGCGGCGCTACACGAAGCCGAAGAAAGCAAGATTTTGAAAATCACCGAATTCGTTACCGCAAATGACCTTGCGATGATGATGAATGTGCCTATTAATAATGTCATAGCCACATGTATGAATCTCGGTGTGATGGTATCGATCAACCAGCGACTTGATGCAGAGACTATCAACATAGTTGCCGATGAGTTCGGTTTCTCCACAGAATATGTTTCGGCAGAGGTTTCCGAAGCAATAAGCCAGGAAGAGGATCGTGAAGAGGATCTTCAGGCACGTCCGCCGGTTGTCACGGTGATGGGTCATGTCGACCATGGTAAGACATCGTTACTTGACTACATACGAAATGCCAATGTGATAGCCGGTGAGGCAGGTGGTATTACCCAGCATATCGGAGCATATAATGTCAAATTGGATGACGGCAGGGTGATAACCTTCCTTGATACTCCGGGTCATGAAGCATTCACTGCCATGCGAGCACGTGGAGCAAAGATGACGGATGTATGTATCATTATTGTTGCGGCTGACGACAATGTGATGCCACAGACTGTCGAGGCAATTAATCATGCGTCGGCGGCCGGTGTCCCTATCGTGTTTGCAATCAACAAGATTGATAAACCGGCAGCTAATCCTGAGAAGATAAAAGAAGAACTCGCCAATATGAATTATCTTGTCGAGGACTGGGGTGGCAAGTATCAGTCACAGGATATTTCGGCTAAGAAAGGTATCGGAGTCAACGAGCTGATGGAGAAAGTGCTTCTTGAAGCTGAGATGCTTGAACTGAAAGCTAATCCTGACCGCAATGCCACCGGCTCTATCATTGAGGCGTCTCTTGACAAGGGGCGTGGATATCTGGCAACCGTCCTCGTACAGAACGGTACTCTACGCATTGGCGATATAATTCTTGCCGGAAAGCATTATGGGAAGGTAAAGGCAATGTTCAACGAACGTAACCAGCGTATCAAGGAAGCCGGTCCGGGTACTCCTGCCGTTGTACTCGGTCTGAACGGTGCTCCTACAGCAGGAGACACCTTCAATGTTCTCGATACGGATCAGGAAGCACGTGAAATTGCAAACAAACGTGAGCAATTGCAGCGTGAACTCGGCTTACGTACCAAAAAAATACTCACACTTGAAGATATCGGACGCCGTAGAGCAATCGGTAATTTCCAGGAACTCAATATCATTGTCAAGGGTGACGTGGATGGCTCCATCGAGGCTCTCAGTGATTCGCTCATTAAATTGTCGACTGAATCCATACAGGTGAATGTGCTGCATAAGGCGGTCGGTGAAATCTCGGAAAGTGATGTGACACTTGCGGCAGCATCTGATGCTATTATCATCGGCTTCCAGGTACGTCCTTCTCAGGCGGCACGACGCGAAGCAGAGCGGGAAGGTGTCGAGATACGTCTGTATTCCGTAATTTACCAGGCTCTCGAAGAAGTGAAGGATGCAATGGAAGGTATGCTTGCTCCGGAAGTCAAGGAGGAAGTTATCGGTACGGCTGAAGTCCTTCAGACTTATAAGATTTCGAAAGTCGGAACGATTGCCGGATGTATAATCCGTGAAGGAAAAATCAAACGAGGATGTAAAGTACGTCTCATACGCGACGGTATCGTACGTTACACAGGAGAACTCGGCTCTCTCAAACGTATGAAAGATGACGTCAAGGAGGTTACTTCCGGTTATGACTGCGGTATGAGTATTGCCGGTTACAATGATATTCAGGAAGGGGATGTCATAGAAGGCTTCGAACAGGTAGAGGTCAAGGCTACACTTGGCTGATGACCGTACACGTAAATATTGGATCGAATCTCGGTGACTGCCACGGCTCGATAGCTGCGGCAATTGCCGGGATTCGGCGTATAAAGGGTGTGACTGTCACAGGAGTGTCCGCTCCGTTCGAAAGTGACCCATGGGGATTCGAAAGCAATAATCGTTTTGTTAATGTCGGGATAAACCTGGAATCAACTCTTGAACCGTCGGAGCTACTTTCACGGCTTCTGACAGTACAGCATGAAATCGACAGCTCATCTCATAGGACCTCCGAAGGAAATTATGCCGACAGGGTGATAGACATTGATATAATTGCATGTGGAGATATGGTGATTAACGAGCCTCCGAATCTTATTCTTCCCCATCCCAGAATGCATCTGAGAGAATTTGTATTAGTCCCAATGGCAGAAATATTGTCCGGGTGGAGACACCCAGTGTTGAAACGAGATGTTAATGAAATGTTGAGCGGTATTGTGAAAACTCCAAAAATAATCTAAATTCATTCGTAGTTATGATAATAAATGCTACCTTTGTGAATTGATAAAAAGAATGCGCAAACTATTACGGAATATAAGTGGGTTTTATCCGAAGGTACTCAAGGCTTTCGGAATAACCTTGCTTGCATTCGCTCTTTCGATGATAATGATTCAGCCACTGTCGTTTTCGGCTGCGACTCTGCTGTCAACGCATGAGCGTAACGATTTCAATATGACTGATTTTTATAATCTGGTTGCTGACTCCCGCCATGTGCGCACGCTTGATGAGGAGATAGTGGTGATTGATATTGCTGATACTGATCGTGAGGATATCACGCTCTTGCTCGAAGGAATAGCCGAATGCCAGCCGGCTGCCGTCGGACTGGATGTGATGTTCCCACGTAAACGTAGCGGGGATGATCGTTTGATTGAAGCCATACGTAGCTGTCCCAATCTGGTGATGGTTGTTGATGTAGACGCCGAAAACGGCAAATTTACACGCGGGGATGTTTCGTACTTCTATGATTCGGTGCCGGATCTGTCTCATGGAGTTTCAAATCTGAGAACGAAATTTGCCGGTGGTACTGTCCGGAAATTTCAGGTTGAGTATCCACTTGCCGAAGGCGATACGCTTGATTCATTTCCTGTTGCTGTCGCAAAAGTGTATTCGCCGGAAAAATACGGCATACTTGCCGGGCGTGGAAATGAGGCTGAGATTATAAACTTTCCGTCGCGTACATTCAGAGTGTACGACTGGGATGATTTCGAGGCATATTCCGGTAAAATCAAGAACCGGATTGTTATGATCGGTGATCTTAAATCGACTGATGACATGCACCGGACTCCGGTTGTGGGAGATATGTCAGGAATATTGATTCATTCCTATGCACTCAGTACCATTCTGTATTCCGATTATTATCATGAAGTATCCAAGCCGGTAAACACACTGATCGCTTTTATGCTGTGTTTTTTTATGTTAATTGTGACATTTATACTCCCACCTGATTTTAAGGGGATTGCCATGCGCATCATTCAGGTTGGGATACTTTATATGATTATTCGGATAGGTTACTGGCTTTTTGTCGATCATGACATGATAGTGGATTTCTCCATGTCGCTGCTAATGCTGACTTTCGGGCTTTTCGCCTCGGACATATGGCACGGCATCCAGAATATCATCAATTATATTTCTAAAAAACTGAAGAAAACAAATCAATCATATGAAACTGTCTCTTGAATTACAGAGGTTAGGCGCGTTATTACTCCTGTATCTGTCAATATTCGTGACTGCCACTGCTAACTACACAGTAAGCGGAGTGTCGGGTGATGTTAAGTTGAAGCATCTCGGGAAATTCATAGACATAAAGAAAGATATGGAAATCGGAGTTGCGGATATATTTATAATAGGTGAAGGGGGAGAAATAGAAATTTTCGACTCCCGGGATTCCCGTTTATATAAGGTTGACAATCCGGGTGAGTATTCAGTAACCGGTATAATGCTTGCTGCAAACAAACAGGCAAAATCAAATGGATCGGCAATTCACGGTAAATTACGACTAAGTAAAGGAAACACATCGGAGTCGACAGTTTATATTGAAAAAGGAAAGGTAACCAGGGCTCTCAGTGTCTATGATCCTTCGGGTGACAATATTCAGGTAGATCCGGCGATGATTGGTTCCATCATAGGTAACGCACTTCGCGAAAGCCGTAATCAAAATTCTGATTCTTCTGCGGTTACCTCCTTCCCGCTTCCATTGACTCATGCCAAGGCAGGTAATGACGGTCTTCGGTTTGAACTCGAAAATAATCTTACTTTTCCGGTATATTTTAATGTGGTGAAACTGAATGCTCAGTTTCCGGACAGTGTGGAAATCTCCCAACTGGGACAACCGGTAGGATGTTACGTTGTTCTGCCCAATCAGTCGTTGATGAGAGAGCAATCATCAGATCTACCCGAATCGGAACGTCATATTATCGTAATGACACACTACTATTTTGATATAGATAAGGTGATAGAAGCTATATGTAATTCTATCAAGGAGGAGGATAACGCGGTTATAAATCCTGACGTAGAATATCCGGTTTATTTGCAATTCCTATGATTAACACAGCTGTGAGATGAAACGTATAATCTTATTTCTATTCATTGTTATCAGCTCTATCGGATCGGTTTATGCTGACGATGTGCGTAAAGTGAAAGGAGAGTTCACTTTTTACGGTGACGGATCACACAGCCGTGACTACTGTAAAAACGCAGCTTTGGAAGGAGCCCGTATCCAGGCACTGGCAAAAGAATTCGGAACGGTACTTTCCCAGAATGTAACCCAGGATGATAAAATAGATGCCCGCGGAGAATCGACTTTCTTTTCCTCAATGACATCCACAGAGGTCAAGGGAGAATGGATCGCTGACACTGAGGAGCCTGTCTTTACTTACGATCATGACAGCGAAGGCAACCTTATAGTGACCTGCAAAGTTAAAGGCACAGCTAAACCAATTTCAAATGAAGCAGTCGATTTTGAGGCAATTGTACTTCGTAACGGATCGGAACGTAAATTTGCTGATACGACATTTCGCACCAAAGATTCATTGCGACTTCTTTTCCGTGCGCCGCGCGACGGATTTATGGCTGTTTATCTTATAGGGTCAGATAAGATGGCGTATCGTCTGTTGCCCTATCTCAGATCGGCTGACGGCAGAACCGAGGTGAAACATGATCGGGAATATATATTTTTTGATCCTGATCATTCAGAACCCGGTTTCGGGCAGGTAGATGACCTGAGTTTAGAAACAGATATGCCGGTAGAACAGAATCAGATTTATGTAATATATTCGCCTAATGAATTTACCAAAGCTGTCGATGATTACAATGGTGAGCTGGCACCGCGTTCGCTGACTTATGATAAATTCTCCAAATGGCTCAACAATGCTCGTAAGCGAGATAATAAAATGAGTCATAAAGTGATAAATGTATTTATAAAATCGGATGTCTAGAACTTAGATAAAAACACATATTTTTTAACCAAACTAATTAAAAATCAAACTTATGAAAAAACTTATCATGCTTCTGACAGCTATCTGTCTTCTTATTCCCGCAATGGCAACAGCCGATGTGGCCAAGGATCTCCGTAAAGCACGCGAACGTGAGAAAAAGGAGAAAATAAAGGAATATAAAAAAGAGGGTTGGAAACTTTTCGGTAGTTCCCGTTCAATGGATGTTGCTCTCTTGTCGCATTATGATAAATTGAATACCCTCGGAGATAATGCGAAAGTTGTGACCGGCTTCGCTTCAAACTTTAAATCGAAGAATGTAGGTAAGCAGATGGCGATCAATAGCGCTTGCACCCAGTATGCACAAAGCGCAGGAAGCACACTCAAGGGTCGTGTGGTGAGTGATACATCAGCTAACGGTGTTCTGTCCGATACTGAGAGTGAGGCGTTTTATGCTGCATATGAGCGCCTTGTTGAACATGAGATTAAGAATGTCATGGATGAGAGTTATGCGGTGATACATGAGAACGGAGACGGAACATATGAACTTCAGGTATTCTATATCGTGAATGAAGATGCTGCATCAAAGGCCCGTATCCGTGCTTTGGAACAGGCTATGGCTGAATCAGAGGTTGCAAGACAGCATGCCGAACAGATTGCCGGATTTGTTCGCGAAGGTTTTGATGTGGAATAATTGAGGGGATAAATAATCTCCGTATAAAGCCACTATCTTTATGAATAAATACACTATGAAAACCCTGTGCCTGGCATCAATCATGGTGCTTGGCGCAGGGTTTTGCGGTTATGCGCAGACATCGGGACAATCATTCGATGAGTTCCGTAAGGGGATAATGTCGGATTTTAATTCATTTAGGCAGGAGATTCTGGCTGATTATGCAAAGTTTCTGGATGGTGAATGGGTGGAGTACAAGAGTCTTAAAGGAGAGGTTAGAGATAAAACTCCCAAACCGGTAAATCCACCGGCTCTTATACCTCAGGCAAAGCCCGAACCCAGACCTCAGGTAAAGCCCGAACCCAAACCTCAGGCAAAGCCCGAACCCAGACCTCAGG
>CAZKSF010000037.1:4570-24615 GCA_964555405.1 uncultured Bacteroides sp. | reverse complement strand
CAGGGTTATATCAACTGGGGTCGTCATAAACTTGATGACGGCAATTCCCCGGGAGAATTACCTAAAGATTATCTTTTTCATACAACCGATTACAATATGGGCTTAACCATTTATGAATCGTTCAATCCATGGCAGGCGAACACACTGTCTGCCGGAATTGATGTGCAGCATTGGGGCGGACATATCTGGAACACTGATAAAGAGGATGAGGCGATACGGACTTCCGAGGCACGACATCATGTGGACGAGATAGCCGGCTATGTGATGATGCAGCAAGGTATGCTCGACGAGTTCTTCAGTATAAACGGGGGAGTGAGGCTTCAGCATGGTTCGGCTTACGGAAATGTATGGGTACCGCAGGCGGGATTTATACTAAAACCGGGCTACGATTCGCAGATAAAGGCTTCGTTCAGCAAAGGATTCAGGTCACCGAATATTCGCGAACTCTATCTTTACGCGCCTGCGAATCCGGATCTTAAACCGGAATATATGCTGAATTATGAGTTAAGCTATCGTCAACATTTCCTGAATCATAATCTGATGATAGGTGCGGCGTTATTTTATATTGACGGGAAAAATATGATTCAGACCGTGCGTATCGACGGTCGACCTCGGAATGTGAATACCGGAAAGTTCCACAATAAGGGTTTTGAAATAGAAATGGCTTACAATATCCTCCGTGAGCTGCAGGCAGGCGCGTCATGGTCGTATCTTCACACTGACTCCGACAATCTGTATTCACCAAAGAATAAGTTTTGTGCCGACATTACATATTCACACCGTGCAGTCAGTCTTACTCTGGAGAACCAAAGTATATGGAGTATGAAAAACGGTAATCCGGATGGTTCGACGGAGAATTATACACTGATTAATTTCAGGGGTGCTTATACGCTTGGAACAACAGTGCCTGTAATTTTATCGGTAAAGGTGGATAATATAACCGATAAACATTACCAGATAATATATGGATGTCCCATGCCGGGTACCACCGTATTGGGAGGTGTTGAATTCAAGTTCTGAGAATCAACAACAGTTTTATCCTGAATGAAAGCACGTCTGTCTCTGTTATATTTCCTCCAGTTCAGTGTATGGGGATGTTACCTTACCTGTTTCGGTCAATTTCTGGGAGCTGGAGGGTTGGGAAGTGAAATAGCTTGGTTCTATGCTGCCATCGGGGTGGTTTCGATACTCACTCCTCCATTGTTTGGACGTCTTGCCGACAAGACCGGAAATGTTGAAAGATTATTGGCGTTATGCCACTTTTCGGCAGCCTTGACGATGTTGGTGATGTGGTTTTATGGAATGTCATATACGCAACTTGAATTCAGGGTTCTCTATCCTCTTTACCTGATGTTCCTCGCATTGTATATGCCCACTATGGCACTTGCAAATACAGCTACGTTCGGACTCCTGAATCAAAGCGGATATAATACTGTTACCGAATTTCCGAACATACGTATATGGGGTACAGTGGGTTTTGTAGCCGCTATGTGGTTTGTCAATTCAGCTTATCTGTCCGACGGTAAGGTAAGATTCGCATTCAGTGATAGCGGTGATCCGGAACATTTGAGATTCCAGTACAACGCCATGCAGCTGCTGTGCAGTGGATTTTTGGGGCTTGTGACTTCACTTTACTCAATGACTTTACCAAAACTTCGGAATCGACCCGGAGAACAGGATAACATATTGTTCAACCGATCATTAATTAAATCGGTGCGTCTTATGTTCACGAAGCGGGAGACTGCGATATTTCTTGTCTTCGTAATTTTTTCAGGGGTATGCCTTCAGATTTCCAATGGTTTCGCCACTCCGTTCATTACACATTTTACCGGAATAAAAGAATATGCCGATTCTCTGGCTTCAGGAAATGCCACTATGCTTTTTTCGTTATCGCAGATATCGGAGGCAATGTGTATCCTGCTTGTAGGAGTTACCTTAAAACGTAAAGGCATAAAATGGGTTTATTCACTCGGATTGCTTGCATGGAGTATGCGCTTTCTGATGCTTGGCGCCGGAAATCCCGGGAACGGGTTATGGCTCCTGGTCGGATCGATGCTGGTATATGGTATAGCTTTCAATTTCATAACCATAGCCGGACATATCTACATACAGCAGGTGGCGCCGGCAGGCATGAAAGGTTTTGCTCAAGGATTGATGATGTTTATGAGTAACGGTATAGGCGCTACGGCAGGCACGCTTATAGCAGGCGCCATAGTCAACAGGTGGTGCCGCTGGGAGTTTGTCCCGATTACAGGATCAGATTCGAGCATGCGTCTGTTCATGGGAGAATGGACATATCCATGGCTGATATTTTCAGTTTATGCTTTCGTGATAATGCTGTTCTGGATAATTATATTTCCACGAAAAAAGCACCGCACCGGATGACGCATTAAGCGACATGTCCGGTGCGGCTAGCGATTAATCCGTATTTAATTATGTTTTTATTCATAACATCAGTCCGGTTGATACTCGCATGTAGCTTTGGCATGAGCCAGATATTTCATAATGGCGTCGTTAGTGCAGATTATTTCTTCGAGATTGCGGCTGTATTCATCCAGATCGTCGATTGTATGACGAGCGACTCCCGACTTCTGGGCAGCCTTGATAATGGCGGGTGCCACGTGGGTGAGAAGGCGATGGTCAAAAGGTTTGGGGAGAATGTAGTCGGGACCGAAAGTAAGGGTTTCGCCGTAGGTTTTACTTACTTCTTCAGGAACAGGAAGATGTGCGAGTTCTGCAATTGCGTAAGCGGCTGCAATTTTCATCTCCTCGTTGATAGTTGTAGCACGGCAGTCAAGCGCGCCACGGAAAATATACGGGAAGCCGAGCACATTGTTTATCTGATTAGGATAGTCCGATCGACCTGTTGCGAAAATCAGATCCTTACGGGTAGCCATGGCAACATCATATGCTATTTCGGGATTGGGGTTTGCCAAAGCGAACACGATAGGACGCGGTGCCATAGAAAGCAGCATCTCCGGAGTAATGACATCGGCTACCGAAAGTCCAAGGAAAACATCGGCTCCCTTCATTGCTTCTGCCAAAGTGGTGATGTCGGTACGGTCGGTAGCGAAAAATTCCTTATATTTATTGAGATCCTTACGTGCCTTGCTGATAACCCCCTTGCTGTCGCACATAACGATATTCTCTTTTTTCACTCCCATGGAGATGTACAGCTTTGTGCATGCCATGGCGGCAGCTCCCGCACCGTTGACAACGAGCTTGATTTCGTCAATTTTTTTGTTCTGTATTTCAAGAGCATTAAGCAGACCGGCGGCCGATATAATGGCGGTACCGTGCTGATCGTCGTGCATCACGGGAATGTTGCAACGCTCACGAAGTTTTTCTTCGATTTCAAAACATTCCGGTGCCTTTATATCCTCCAGATTTATTCCTCCGAAGGTTGGCGCTATCCACGCGACAGCATCAACGAATTTATCCACGTCGGTTTGGTCGACTTCAATATCAAAAGCATCGATTCCGGCAAAAATTTTAAACAAAAAGGCTTTTCCTTCCATAACGGGCTTGGATGCCTCAGCTCCTATATTCCCGAGTCCGAGCACGGCTGTTCCGTTCGAAATAACGGCGACGAGGTTACCTCTGTTGGTGTAGTCAAAAGTCTTTACCGGATTATCCTTGATTTCAAGACAAGGATATGCCACACCCGGTGAATAAGCTAACGAGAGATCTTCGGGAGTTGAATACGGTTTACTCGGTAAAACTTCAATTTTCCCCGGACGGGGATATCTGTGATATTCGAGAGCTGCTGCTTTTAAGTCTTTCATAACAATCAATATATTAAATAGTTATTTGTATAGTGCTGTGATAACCTCTTCCATATTCTCGGTGAAGGATATGGTACGGGCTGCTGTTTCTTTCGGTCCGTCGGGATATTCGGAATTAAGTCGTATCAGGGTTGCCTGAGGGTTGTGATAGGTGATCTGTTCGAACGGGTAACGGATAATGGCAGGAGTATTATAACCTATGCCAAGTTCGAGCAACGCCACTTTTCCTTTTTCGGCATAACGTTCAATGAACTTTTCGTAACTTTCTGCTGACTTATACCAACTCTCGTCCTGCACGAAGTATTGATTCTTTCGTACATGAACATCCATATCACCTCCACAAACCGGACACGACGGAACATATTTCGAGTCTACCGTCAGGTCGTGGGAATGCTTGAGAATCTCTTCAACGGTATCTTTATCGGAATAGACTTTGGGGTGACAGCCGACAGCGCATTGCATGAGTCCGTAGTCGCCTTGTACCTCAAAAACTTTATCCGGGTTGAAGCCTGCTTTACGGAATTGGGAATCCACATTGGTAGTAATCACAAAATAATTACTGTCTTTCACCAGATCCAACAGTTCATGGTAAAGCGGAAAAGCAGCCGGACGGAAGCGGGCGTAATCGATATGACGCGCCCAGCGTGCCCATCGTTCTTCCTCAGTGGGGAAATTATAAAAACTTGACGAGTACAGATCGGGGAATCCGTACTTTGCGATATAGTCGGCGAACTCTTTTTTGAAAGCCGGGCCCGAATAGTCCAGACCGGCGGCAGCCGAAAGACCTGCTCCGGCACCTATGACCACGGCATCCGCTTCATGGAGTTTCTGCCGGGCAGTTTTAATTCGTTCAGTAAAACTATTCATAGCCTAACAACTTTTTGTATAAAAAATAATCGCTGTCTTTAAATACATTGAACACTATAGCGGAAAGAAAAGTTCCGGGATGTGTCGTGAGAAAGTCGCGAACTGTTTCCACAGCTATTACGGCAGCTTTATCCTGAGGGAAACGGAATTCTCCGGTAGAAATACAACAGAATGCAATGGATTGCAACCTTTTATTATCGGCGAGTTCCAGACAGCTCCTATAGCAATCGGCAAGCAAACGGCAATCCTCTTCCGTAGGATATTCACCGTAGACAATCGGTCCTACTGTATGGATCACCCATCTGGACGGAAGGTTATAGCCACGTGTAATCTTTGCCTTTCCGGCAGGTTCCTCATGTCCCTGTGCATGCATGATGGCAGCACATTCCTCTCTTAATTGTATGCCTGCGGCAGAATGTATGGCATTGTCAATACATTTGTGAAGAGGGACGAAGCAACCGAGCATTTGCGAATTGGCGGCATTTACTATAGCATCGACCTGAAGCCGGGTTATATCGCCTTGCCACAGCCGAAGATGTGGGAAAAGAGGTGATACCGGAATTGAATCGAGTGTAACCACACCTTTCTCACGTTTTTGTTCGGTCAGCTCGTCATCCAGCAATGCCATAATATCTTTGGGCAAAGGCGCCGGCATACGCACATTCATGAGCGATCGGAGCAGATTGCGTTTAGCCGTTATCTCCTCCGGTATAGCTATACGGGAATACTCAGGGCGCTCATTAAGAAGCGCTCTGAGTAAAGTATCAAGTCGTTCTTTTTCAGAAGTCATAATGGACGAGTGTTGGAGGATTGGTCCGCAAATCGAAATAGTCGGCAGACTCGGCAGGAAGTCGAAGATATACAAGATCTTTATATGACTTGTACAGGTGGGGGAGAACGGGATTCGTATCGAATATCTCGCGTTGCACTTCATCGGGAATATCAAAATCGACGGTTCCGTTGATGCGGGCAAATTCGGCACCCTTCAAGTCAAGTATGGCTACATTGGGATTACTCTTCATCTGGGCGTAAACCTCCTTTTTAGGTGATGTAGCGAAATAGATGGAATTATTTTCTGCATCTATTTTCATGATCTGGAAGATACGTACATGCGGTTTGCCGTCTACAGCAGTTGCAAAAGCTACTTCCTTATTTTTATGAAAAACTTCAAGCAATTTCTCGTCCATAACTTCTATTCTTAATAACCGATAGTGAAACGTTCTTTATGATGTTCGGGTGTGGCGAGTTCGTCAACCATAGCCTTGGCATAATCCTCGACAGAGATAAAACTGTTGCCATCTTTATCGAAAATCATATCATCTTTCCCGAGGCGATATACGCCTGTACGTTTGCCAGGACCCTTGGCTCCCATATCACCGAGATTACCGGCAGGGGAGAAGAATACCCAGTCAATATCGTTTTCTTTCATAAGAGTATTCAGATAAAATTCACCAAGTGATTTTACACCTGGAACCCACGCTTCAGGCAGCGTACCGGTATCGATCAGGCGTACACCCGGTTTTACGAAAAGCGTACCTGCACCACCTACTATAAGAAGACGTTTGACGCCGGCTTTTTTTGCAGCCTCAAGTATTCGGGGATAATTGGTCAGGGTTTCTTCATAGATATTGGGATTAGCCCACCCCGGATTGTAAGCGCTTATTACATTGTCAAACCCGCGTAAATCTTCGGTCAAAGATTTTTCATCGGAAACATCAACTTTCTTAACAGTCAGAGAAGGACTCTGTATTGTAATTTTTTCAGGATGGTTAACGAGTGCTTCTACCTGATAACCACGATCGAGAAGTTCACGAAGGATAGCGGAACCAACGAATCCGCTTGCACCAATCAATGCTACTTTTTTATTGTCCATAATTTCGTTTGTTTATTTTAAAGTCTTTGTCTTATATACCTTAAAATAAGTCAAATTGTTTAAGCCGAATTTTCACTGATAATATTTTCAGTAAACTAACCTAAATGTTAGTATTGTTGATTTTCAAATTACTTTATTGATGTAAAATAAATAGATTTTAACATTGTTTAACTGAGACAAATTTTGCTATTGCATACCTAAAGATAATTCCTTACCTTTGTGCAGAAACACTGAATATCACTACAGTATGAAAAGGTTTTTAAATAGAAACGTATTATATCCGGCTCATTTGATATACATGATTCAGTCTAAACTCTGCCATAAGTTTAACATATTGTATTTCATTTTTGCCCTGATGTTATTCAGTTGCGTAAAAGCGCACGCCACTGAAGGCGCTTGCAGCATCGATTCACTGACTGTGATGGTGGATCAACATGTTATTTCGGAAGATGCCGATACTTTTCTTATGCAGGAACTGGACGAGGTGGTTTTTTCGGTGAAGAAAAACGGTCTTCAAAAACTTAGCGGTGCAGAAAACAGCCATATTATAAATCAAACCGAACTATTTAAAGCCGCATGCTGCAATCTTGGAGAGAGTTTCACTACGTCCGCTTCAGTTGATGTGACATATTCGGATGCGGCGACCGGTGCGCGTCAGATTAAACTTCTCGGACTGAGTAGTTCATATGTTCAAATGCTGACTGAATCCATGCCTGCTTTCAGAGGAGCCGCCGCACCCTATAGTTTCAGATATATCCCCGGACCATGGATGCAGAGCATATCAGTTTCAAAAGGTAGCAATACCGTGAAAAATGGCTATGAGTCGATTACCGGTCAAATAAACATTGAATACCTTAAACCTCAGGATGAAGAAGGTATTACGGCAAATGCATATTTTGACTCGGATATGAAGCTTGAACTTAATGCTGACGCTAATATTCATATCAGGGAGGGTCTGACCACCGAATTGCTCACACATTACGAGGATAGATTCGGGGTACACGACAATAATAATGACGGTTTTGCAGATATGCCTGATGTCAGGCAGGTTAACCTCAATAACCGTTGGCAATGGAAGAAGGGAAGATATATATTCCATGGAGGTGTCTCGTTTCTGAATGAGGAAAGTAAAGCCGGTGAAACACTACATCATCATCAGGAACTGACGAGTTACCATCGTTTCCGTATCAATCTCAATACGCACAGATATGAGGGTTATATGAAACATGCATACATTACCGCTCCCGCGCATAACGGCAATATAGCTTTTATAGGTTCATTGAACATGCATCGTATGGATGCTACTTTCGGATATAAGGGGTATTGGGTAAATGAGAAAGGCGCATATGCAAGGTTAATGTATGAATCGGATTTCGGGTCGGGTCATAATATTTCGACGGGCTTGAGTTTCAATTACGATTACCTGGGACAGAGAGTAAAAACGAGACACGACTTATTTTCAGCGCCATTCATTATAAATGAACGTGAAGCTGTGACCGGTGGCTATGCACAATATACCTACACTTTGTCAGGCAAGCTGATTTTCATGGCAGGGATCAGAGGCGATTACAGCAGTCTTTACAAATGGTTTTGTACTCCTCGGTTCAATGTCAAATATACTCCGGTAGAGAATTTAAACCTCAGAGTATCCATGGGGAAAGGTTACCGAACTGTTCACCCTTGGGCTGAATACAATAATCTGCTTGCTTCAGGACGAACTATTGTAGTGGAGGAAATTAAACAGGAGAAAGCCTGGAATTATGGAGTGACGGCTGATTACACATTATATTTGGGTGCTCATAAGTTGCTTTTGAATGCTGAATACTTCTACACTGATTTCAAATCGCAGGTGATTGCTGATTATGACAGTGATCCCTTACAGTTGACGATAACTCAACTGAAAGGTAAATCGTATTCACATACATTTCAGGTAGATGTGTCGTGGCAATCAAATTTCGGACTCTCTCTCACGGGTGCATACCGACTGAATGATGTAAAAACCACTTATAGATATGTACTCCGCGAGAAACCACTTACTAACCGCTATAAAGCTCTGTTCACAGCCTCTTACTCAACCCCACTCGAGTTGTGGCAGTTTGACGCGACGTTTCAGATGAACGGAGGCGGAAGATTGCCGGCTCCATACTCTCTGCCGGACGGAAGTATGAGCTGGGGACCGCGTTTTAAAGCTTTCCCGCAACTCAACTTACAGATTACCCGATGGTTCAGACACTTCTCGGTGTATGTGGGCGGTGAAAACCTAACCAATTTCAAACAAAAAAATCCCGTAGTATGGAGTTATGATCCGTGGAGTCGCTACTTTGATTCTACTACGATATGGGGACCAATCCACGGAACGATGGCTTATGCCGGTATACGTTTCAATTTCGGACGACTCTAAACATAAGGAAATAAAATATAACTAATTGATAAAAATGAGAAAACTGTTTTTTACATTGATTGCTTTTACAATGTCGGTAGTGTGTCAAGCTGCAGATATAAAGACTTTATATGTCACGACTCAACCTCAAATGTCGTGCAGTGGTTGCGAGAACAAGATAAAGAAAGCACTGCGGTTTGAAAAAGGTGTAAAGGAGATAAGAACCGATCTCGAACATCAGATTGTGACAGTAGTATATGATGCTGAAAAAACTGACGAAAACAAAATAATCAATGCTTTCGGTAAGATGAAATATCGCGCGACAGTGCTTAAGAATCCTCCCGTGAGTTCAGAAGGACAGAAAAGAGGAAAGTGATGGAAAGACATTTTAATAAAAACGAACTGTATCCTGATTGTCCGATCAGAAATATCCTCAACCGAATCAGTGATAAGTGGACGCTTCTTGTACTTTATACACTGAACGGACATGATTCAATGAGATTTAAGGATCTGTCGGTGGAACTACAGGATATTTCACAGAAAATGCTTGTGCTTACTCTACGGACGCTCGAAACGGATGGTTTTGTGGAACGCCGGGTGTTTGCAGAGGTTCCGCCAAGAGTGGAATACCGTCTGACGGAAAGATCTCATTCTCTTTTTCCCATTATAAACCAACTCATCCAATGGGCAAAAGATCATATGGATGAAATATTGCTCGACCGTACAAAAGCCCTCAATAAAGTATGATTCAAGAGGAGTTTTGCTTCTACAGACCTTCCGAATTATTGCAACGTTACGTCAGATATTATTGGGTATTCAAAAGTTATAAACTATTGAATACCCTGACTTTTCCTATAGGTTGCACGCAGCTAATTTTTCATAAGCAGGAACCTCTGTATATTCCTGAGCTTAATTCCTTTCAGAAGAAAGTTACTGTTAGCGGACAAGTAAATTTTTCGTCACACCTGTTCTCCGGAGGTAATCTGGAGATGATAGTTGTCGTGTTCTATCCCCACGCCTCCAGTCTATTCCTTAATTTTCCGGCGTCACACATATATAATAAGGAGGTATCGGGTGATAGTATCGGTAATAAAAGTTTCAATGAACTTGTTAACCGAGTGTCGGATTGCGAGGATATCAATCTATGCTTAAAATATATTGATGATTGGCTTTTGTCACGTATTTCGTGTGTCTCAAAAAATGTATTGTATAAAATCGGACGAGTAGAAGCTTCGCTAAAACAATTGTTTATTGTTCCACAATTGTCAGTGACAAAATTGGCTGACAATGCTTGTTTAAGCAAAAGGCAATTCGAACGGGAGTTTAACACGTATGTCGGAATGAATCCTAAAGAATATGCCCGGATAGTTCGTTTTCAAAAAGCTTTATATCACATTCAGAAAAAATCATCGAATGACTTTGATGCAATAGAAACAGCTTATTTGTGTGGTTATACAGACCAATCACACTTTATCAGGGAGTTTAAAAGAATCAGCGGTTTTACCCCGGGGTATTTATTAAAAAATTCAGAGACTTATTCAGATTTATTTACCAATCCGGTTTAAATGTCGCATTTGTTGTATTGGTAAGGAATTGCTTATTCTACTTTTGTCAGCTGAAATATCGGAAGTATGAAAGAAATTGATCCAAAAGAAACGACACGTGCATTCGCATTTGAAATGTGGATGAATGCACCAATGCCGATGGTGACATTTTTCAAGACACTTGATGTGTCGCCTCTTGTGAAAATAAGCCGAAAAAACGGATTGAAATTCAATATGCTTATGTGCTACTGCATTGGTAAAGCAGCAAGTGGAGTGAAAGAATTTTATTTGCTTCCGGTTGGAGATAAACTCATTCAATATGACAGCATTGCGGTGAATACAATTGTAATGAATAAAAACGGTGAGGTGAGTTCCTGCGATATTTCTTTCAGCAATGATTTGGAATCATTCAACCGTGATTATTTACAATATACTCAATTCGTTTCTGAAAATTGCGTCAACCACGATATAACGGAAAGTATGGTTATCGGAACATCGGCTTTGGCTCGTTACGAAATTGATGGAGCAGTGGGAATGTACAGTGGAATATTTAATAATCCATTTCTTATATGGGGTAAATACAGGCGACATTTTCTGAAAACAACTCTTTTAGTTTCATTTCAATTCCATCATACGCAAATGGATGGTGCGCATGCTGCCGGTTTCCTCGACAGTTTGCAGAAAGAAATAATTCAGTTATCAAAAAAACGAAATAAAATTTGGTTTATAAAATAAACCGTTGTAACTTTGCGGAAGATAAGGGGCGGAGGAGAACATACCGCTCTTTTTTAGAAAACTATAGTTTATTATGTAAACCGATTTATAAATTTAAAAACAAAAAGATGGAAGAAAAAAAATTATCACCGCAGGAGAGTATGGATCTGATAGCTACCATGATCAAAAACACGAGACAACACTTGACCAAGGGTGAAGGGAATATGTTGCTGTTTTGGGGATACCTTTGCGTAATTGTTGCGATCCTCAATGAACTGTTCTTTTATTTACACTTGGTGAAAGGAATGAATTTTTTTATTTCCAGTAAAATGGTATGGTGGCTTATACCGGTAGTGGGAATACCATATACGCTAATAGTCAAAAGTCGAAAAGCCGGACTCCGCAATGTAATGACATACACTGATAAATTATCAATGTCGTTATGGAACTATGTGCTTTGGCTTGCTGTTTGTGCCATGATTATCGGGGCACTGTTTTTCATCTCGGGACTGAACGTGTGGTACGTTATGGAATTATTCTCCTTTTTTGTTGTGGGTATGGCTGTATCAGTACAGGGAATGATAATCAAGGAGAAAACAATGATATTCGGAGGTGCTTTCAGTGTATTAAGCGGTGGTTTCCTTGTTGCGGGAATGATAGTCGGAAATCCGTGTCTGGGATTTTATTCTGTACCATTATTCATACTTTCATATTTGCTGATGATGATAATTCCCGGTTATATTCTCAACTATAAAGCTTCCAAAAAACAATGAAAGAACTTGATCCGCTATTGCATTCGCAGCTTCGTCTTGCAGTAATGTCAATATTGATGAATGTTGAAGAGGCGGATTTCGTTTACCTCAAAGAGAAAACTGACGCCACGGCAGGAAATCTGAGCGTTCAACTTGACAAATTATCGTCGGCAGGATATATAACTGTTGAAAAAGGTTTTTCCGGTAAAAAAACACGGACGGTATGCCGATTGACTGAACATGGGATAAAGGCTTTTGAGGAATATGTGGAAACGCTTAAAACCTATCTGAACTTATCGTAGACGCCAGTAGCTGTCAATCCGAAAAAATTGAGTAAATTTACAGAGGAATTTAAAATGTGTAGGAGAGTTTGTTAGGTTCAAACATTAGATATCTGTCTCAATATGAAAAATTTCATCGTTCTGAGTTTAATTTCAGCATTAGTAACTTTATTTTCGTCATGTGACGATAAAATGGAGGTGACCGCGAATTACCGGGTGGTACCACTGCCATTGGAAATTATTGAAAGTAGTGTCAATCCTGAAGATTTCGTATTATCCAACGGAACGGTGATAACCTATCCAAAAGGTGACGAAGCAATGAAACGTAATGCCGAGTTTCTCGCGGGTTATTTTAAGGAAATGACCGGAAGGACTTTGGAGATTACTGATACACCGGCAGAGAATAACGCCATAGTTCTCTTGTGTGACCTCGATAACGATAACCCCGAAGCTTATTCACTGACAGTGACACCTGAGGTAATCACTATCAATGGTTCGACACCTGCCGGAACATTTTACGGTATTCAGACATTGCGCAAATCGGTGCCTGAAACAGGTAACTTGAATGTAAGTTTCCCGTCTGTGATTATCAATGACCAGCCACGTTTTGCATACAGAGGGGCTATGCTTGAAGTCTGCCGCCATTTCTATCCGGTTGATTCGGTTAAAAGATTCATTGACATGCTTGCCTTGCATAATCTGAACCGTTTTCACTTAGGTCTGTCTCAGGATCAGGGATGGCGCATTGAAATCAAGAGTCGTCCGGAGCTGACGTCAGTCGGTTCAATGCGTAAGGGCACATGTATCGGACATGACATGGAGAGCTCAGACTCAATCCCCTACGGAGGCTATTATACCCAGGAAGAAGCAAGAGAAATCGTAGAATATGCAGCCGAACGATATATAACGGTGATACCGGAAATAAATATGCCCGGGCACATGCTTGCGGCGCTTGCTTCATATCCCGAGTTAGGTTGCACGGGTGGACCGTATGAAGTGTGGCAACGCTGGGGCGTGAGTGAAGATGTGCTTTGTGCCGGCAATGACTCAATTCTTACTTTCATTGACGACGTCCTCGGAGAGATTATAGATATTTTCCCGTCCGAATATATACATGTTGGAGGCGATGAATGTCCCAAAGCCCGTTGGGAATCTTGCCCCAAGTGTCAGGCAAAGGCGCGTGAACTGGGACTGAAAAGCGATGCTCACGGCACTGTAGAAGAGAAGTTGCAGAGCTACATCATACATCATGCCGGAGATTTCCTTTCTTCACATGGACGTAAGATGATCGGTTGGGATGAAATCCTTGAAGGTGGACTCGCGCCCGGAGCTATCGTAATGTCATGGCGCGGTGAAGATGGAGCCAAGGAAGCGGCACGTCAAGGTCATGACGCAATATTGACCCCTACCAATTACTTGTATTTTGACTATTACCAGACGCGCGACACGGAGAATGAGCCATTAGCAATAGGTGGATATGTTCCATTGGAGAAGGTTTATGCGTTCAATCCTGTACCCGACGATCTGACTGATGAGCAGAAGAAGCACATTCTGGGCGTGCAGGCTAACCTGTGGACAGAATATATGCCAACTTTCTCGCAGGTAGAGTATATGACGTTACCCCGTATGGCTGCTTTGTCCGAACTGCAGTGGACCGATCCGGAAAAGAAAGATTATAAGGAATTCACCAGCAGGTTGTCTCAACTTACCAACCAGTACCGGTTACACGATTATAATTACGCAAAACATGTTTTCGATGTTAACGGCACATTGACTCCTGATGTGGACAGGAATGTAATAATGGCGGAATTCAGTACTTTGGACAACGCGCCGATCTATTATACTCTCGATGGCACTGAACCCACATCCGAGTCAACCCTCTACACTGAACCTATAGCGATATCAACGACTTCTGTTGTGAAGGCGGTTGCTATACGTCCTGAAGGAAAAAGCCGTGTGTTTACCGATAGTGTGAGCTTTAATAAAGCTACTGCCCATACTATAACCATTGCTGCACCGCCTCATTCCCGCTACAGTGGCGATGGCGCTGTAACGCTCAATGACGGCAAGTACGGAACAACAGCTTTCACTGCCGGAGGATGGCTTGGATTCAACGGTACGGACCTTGATGCGACGATAGATTTAAGTATTCCTACCGAAATATCGTCGGTGATTGTCCGAACACTTGTTGATGTTCCTGACTGGATTCTCGATGCCAAATCAATTACCGTAATGGTTTCGAAGGATGGAGATACCTACACACAGGTTGCAAGGGAGGATTATCCTATCAATGAAAAGAATACTCCTATTGAAGTAGTATCTCATAAACTGACTTTCTCTCCCGTAAAAGTCAGATATGTGCGTATAGAAGCAGTATGTCAACCTAAGATGCCTGCATGGGAAAAACGTGCCAACGGGGCACCGGCGTTCATCTTTGTGGATGAAATCATCATTGACTGACATACGGTATATACATGAAAACAGAGGACATGGCGATCGCCATGTCCTCTGTTTTAGATTCGGTTCTCAGTTGTTTTCAGGACGCAGACGGCGGACAGTTTCCGCAGTACGCCACATTTCACTTTCACGCAATTCGCGTAACTCATCTTCGAGTTTTTCGCGATAATCTTCTTTTGAGTTTGAATCAATTGAGCGCTGAGCTTCCACACCCGACCTGACACTTTCATATAGATCTTTCATGACAGGCTTGACAGCATCGTGAAACGGTCCCATCCAGTCAAGAGCTCCACGCTGTGCGGTAGTAGAACAATTGGCATACATCCAGTCCATGCCTTTTGCAGCAAACAGAGGCATAAGCGATTGGGTTAGTTCTTCAACAGTTTCGTTGAAAGCCTCGGAAGGAGTGTGCCCGTTTTCGCGAAGAACTTCGTACTGAGCCAGGAATAATCCCTGAATAGCACCCATCAGAGAGCCACGTTCTCCGGTGAGATCACTTACAGCCTCACGCTGGAAAGTAGTTTCAAACAGGTAACCGGAACCAATACCTATGCCAAGAGCGATTGTACGTTCCAGTGCGGCTCCTGTAAAGTCCTGATAAACGGCAAATGAAGAGTTAATGCCACGTCCCTCAAGGAACATTGTACGGAGCGAAGTTCCCGAGCCCTTAGGCGCTACCATTATGACATCTATATCGGCAGGCGGGACTACGCCGGTGCGGTCGCTCCAGGTAATAGCGAAACCATGTGAAAAATAGAGAGCTTTACCTTCGGTGAGATGTGGTTTAATAACAGGCCATACCGACATTACGGCAGCATCCGACAGCAGACACATAATAATTGAAGCGCGTCTGGCAGCTTCTTCAATTGAGAAAAGAGTCTCTCCCGGAATCCAGCCGTCAGCCACAGCTTTATCAAATGTTTTGCCTTCGCGCTGACCGACGATTACATTAAATCCATTGTCGCGTAAGTTGAGGCTCTGTCCGGGACCCTGAACGCCATATCCGAGCACTGCGATTGTTTCGTTTTTAAGAATCTCACGTGCGTGTTGCAATGGAAACTCATCTCTGACAACAACAGTTTCCTCTACACCGCCAAAATTCATTTTTGCCATAAATATGTAGGTTTAAAAAGATTTACTTTTATTATTCATGAGTCTCTCATATTCCTGAATATAATTACTCAGATGTTCGACAGGAGTGCGGGTAACGCTCACACGTCCTGACCGTACAAACTGAAGGATGCCGAAAGGACGCAGATCATCAAGGAGAGCCGATATGGTGTCATTATGTCCGGTCATCTCGATAACAGTGTATTCAGGTTTTATATCCAGAACCCTTGCATTGTACCGGCGGATAATGGACTCAAGATCTTTTTCATGAAGAAGAGCCGATGTAGGTACCTTATACAAGGCAACTTCCTGAAAGAATATCTCGTTGTCGGTGTAAAGGAAAGCTTTTATCACATCAATGCGCTTTTCGATCTGGTTAATCACCTTTTCAATAGCGTGACGAGTGGAGTAAGCCGTAAGAGTAAGTTTCGTGATTCCCGGAACAGATGTCGGACTTGCCGATACCCCCTCGATGTTGATATTGCGGCGTGTGAATATGATTGATACCTGATTCAGCATACCGACAGTGTTCTCCATATATACCGTGATGGTGAATAATTCTCTTTCCATAGTCATTCGAATGTATGAGTTGTGTCAAGCATGATTTTGTCGACAGGTTGTCCGGGTATAACCATGGGGAACACCATGTCGGCAGGATCAATATTCACGTTCAATATATATGGACCGTCGTAGGCAAGCATCCGTCCGACGGCTTCCTCTAACTCGCTTCGGTCTGCCACATTCTCAGCCTTGATGCCGTAACCTGCTGCAATCGTTACGAAGTCGGGATTAACCATCATGGTCTGTGAATACCTGCCATTGAAAAACAGCTGTTGCCATTGTCGCACATTACCAAGATAATTATTGTTTAGGATAATGATTTTAACAGCTGTCCCATATTGCATTATGGTACCGAGTTCTTCGATTGTCATCTGGAAACCTCCGTCACCGACAAACAGACATACCGTACGGTCGGGACATCCCATTTTGGCGCCTATCGACGCCGGGATACCGAATCCCATGGTTCCTAATCCACCGGATGTTATCATTGACCTGGGTTGTGAAAAACGGAAATAACGTGCTGCAAACATCTGGTTCTGACCAACGTCAGTTACACAGATAGCTTTATTCCCGGTCGCCGTAGAAACAAACCGAACAACCTCACCCATCTTTAACGGACCATCCTTAACATTAAGAGCATCATCGATGATACGTTCATATTCCACTTTTTCACATCGATCAAATGATTCGTTCCATTCAGCATGTGACGCTTTATTTACAAGTGGTAACAGACAGGAAAGAGCGTTACGTGCATCGGCATGCACAGCTAACGTCGCCTTGATATTTTTGTTGAATTCAGACTTATCGATATCGATATGAATTATTTTTGCATTTTTCGCGTATTCCCGTATGTCCGATGTAACGCGGTCATCGAATCTGAGACCGATAGCTATGATAAGATCGGCTCGATTTGTATTGTAGTTCGGACCGATGTTTCCATGAAGACCGAGTAAACCTTTATTATGCGGATTATCACTTGCGATAGATGACAGACCAAGCAAAGTTACTCCGACGGGTATGTCGGCTTTTTCTGCAAGAGCCGCCAGTTCTGCTTCTGCGCCTGAAATAGTTATTCCGTGTCCTGCCAGAATGAAAGGTCTCTGAGCGGAATTAATCATTCGCGCCGCTTCACTGATAGCAGCAGGTGACGGATCCGGCATCGGTCGGTAGCTGCGCATCGACGAACATTTGATATAGCTCCAGTCAAGCATCCCTACTTGAGCGTCCTTAGCTATATCAAGCACGACAGGTCCCGGACGTCCATGCGATGCTACATAAAATGCCTTTGCAATTGCTTCAGGAATCTCTTCGGCTGATCTGATTTGAACCGACCATTTTGTTACAGGCATCACCATACTGACCACATCGGTCTCCTGAAATGCATCACTTCCGAGGAAATCGGTTGCAACCTGACCGGTAATCACTACCATTGGCGTACTGTCCATAAGGGCGTCTGCCAGCCCTGTTATAACATTGGTAGCGCCCGGTCCGGAAGTAACGATTACAACTCCGGTACGACCCGACGCACGTGCATATCCTTGAGCCGCATGCACCGCCCCTTGTTCGTGACGCACGAGTATATGTTTCAGTTTATCTGAATAATCGAATAAAGTGTCGTACACTGATATGATTGCTCCTCCGGGATAACCGAAAACCAGATCGACATCTTCACATAGGAGCGATCGTATTATTGCTTCGGAGCCTTTGATTCGTTCAGGATTTTCCATACTGCAAAGCTGGTATTAATCAATTGTTCGCACTGCACCTTTGTCAGCAGAAGTTACTGATGCGGCATACGCTTTCAATGCTCTAGAGATAATCCGATCACGTCCGGCGGGGGTAAAAGCCGCCCTACCGCGGGATAATTCTTCTTTGCGACGTGCTTCAATAGTCGTTTCGTCGAGTATGACATTGATGGTGCGTTCGGGGATATTGATGTCAATAATATCGCCGTCACGCACAAGAGCTATGTTCCCTCCTGCAGCCGCTTCAGGGGAAATATGTCCTATGCTGAGTCCGGATGTGCCGCCGGAAAATCTACCGTCGGTAATCAGAGCGCACTCTTTACCGAGATGACGCGATTTGATATAACTCGTGGGATATAACATTTCCTGCATTCCCGGTCCTCCCTTAGGTCCTTCATATGTGATAACAACCACATCACCTGCATTTACCTTCCCGCTGAGAATTCCTTCAACTGCATCATCCTGCGACTGAAAAACCCGAGCCGGTCCCCGGAAACGGAAGATACTTTCATCCACGCCTGCAGTTTTAACGATACATCCGTCCTGAGCAATATTTCCTGAAAGGACCGCAAGACCGCCATCTTTGACATAAGCATGCTCGAAATCACGGATACAACCTTTTTCACGGTCTGTGTCAAGCGCTTCGTATCTGTTTTCCTGAGATCCGAGTTCCCGATTACGAATGCCACCCGGAGCACTGTGCCAGCGTTTATCAGCGTCGGGAGTGTAGCCTGGCGATTCAGGCGCATTTCTGTCAATAGCTTCGGCAAGAGTCAATCCGTCGACCCGACGAACACGGGTATCAATCAGCCCATGGTCAGCAAGTTGTTTCATTATGGAAAGTATACCTCCGGCGCGATTCACATCCTGAATATGGTATGAGGAGTTGGGGGCAACCTTACAAAGCACAGGTGTAACACGGGACAGACGGTCGATATCACTCATGCTGAACTCTGCACCGGCTTCACGTGCTATTGCAAGAAGATGTAATACTGTATTTGTTGAACCTCCCATCGCGATATCGAGAGCCATAGCGTTAAGAATTGCTTCGCGTGATGCAATGCTGCGGGGAAGGACGCTGTGGTCATCGTTTTCATAATAAGCGAGTGTATTCTTCACTATAAGATGTGCCGCATCTATGAACAGCTGGTGCCGATTGGCATGTGTGGCAACGATTGTTCCGTTTCCGGGTAAAGCCAAACCTATAGCTTCGTTGAGTGAATTCATGGAATTGGCTGTGAACATTCCCGAACATGAGCCGCAAGTAGGGCATCCGTGAAGTTCTATTTCAGTCAATTGATCATCTGAAACAGATTTGTCGGCGGCGTCGACCATGATATTGACAAGATCAAGCGAACGGTTACCGAGTCGCCCTGCTTCCATTGGCCCTCCGCTGACAAACACAGTAGGGATATTGAGTCTCATTGCAGCCATAAGCATACCGGGAGTAACTTTGTCGCAGTTCGATATACATATCATTGCATCGGCTTTATGAGCGTTTACCATATATTCAACGCTGTCAGCAATAAGGTCGCGTGACGGAAGTGAATAAAGCATTCCGTCATGTCCCATGGCTATGCCGTCATCTATGGCAATCGTATTGAATTCGGCAGCGAAACAACCGAGTTTTTCTATTTCGGCTTTTACTATCTGTCCTATATCATGCAAATGTGTGTGTCCCGGAACAAATTGAGTGAAGGAATTGACAACAGCAATTACAGGACGACCGATCTGTTGTTCAGTCATTCCGTTTGCACGCCACAAGGCTCTTGCGCCTGCCATACGTCGTCCTTTTGTAGTAGTGTCACTGCGTAAGGGAGTTGCCATAAAATTATTAATGCGGTCTTATTAAAACTGCAAATTTATAATAATAGTCTGAATAAAACAAAAAAAATCAAAGTGAATCAGAAGAATACATATTAGAATCTCATGCCGACGGTAGTGAATAACGAAAGATTCGAGTTCACAAAAGTATA
>CAZKSF010000037.1:0-4470 GCA_964555405.1 uncultured Bacteroides sp. | reverse complement strand
CAGAAATCTCTGTAATGAAACCTGTATGACCGTTGCTCGATAGGAAGATCCTCAAGCATCTCCGGATTAAGTTTGCTGAAATCAAGATAAATATTCTGATTGGAGTAATCGAATCCTATCATCCAGGAGGGAGCGCTTTTCAGCTGATATTTTGAATAACAATATGCTGCTGCGTGAGAGTAATGACGGTGATTGAAAAAATATAGTCCGTTTACAGAGAAGATATCGTTTTTTATATCGTTAAAGTCTAACGGATGTTTTTTTATAGGTTCATAATGTCCGAAATGTGTTATCTTCGTGCCTCCATCGACTGAAGAAGTATACAGATTTGCAGCAAACAGTGCGCAGACGAAATTAAAACTGAACTGATTGCGGTTATCTTTAGTATGGGAGAAAAGAGATCTGGTTTTGAACGTATATCCGAGACTGACAGCCATAAAACTGAGATTGACTCCTATATCATCATGTATGTTGGATTGCATACGTATGTAACTCAGGTCTTTGAACATCATTACATAGCTTTGCATCCATGCATCATTATGCATATACAGCTTCCAGTTCTTTCCTGTACCGATTACATATTCCGGATCATAGGAGTTGAACGTACGGTCACCCCAGTTATATACTTTCACACAGAATTTTGCGAATTTGGGATAATTGATACTTGGATCATTGATCCGGAAACCTGTGGAGATAAGCTGTTTAATCCATGGTCTTGTTGAAACTTCCATAGAGTCAACAGTTTCAGCCTTAATCGTTAAAGCTGAAAATAAAATAGCAATGAGAAGAGATGTCAGTAGTCGGCTTTTCAAATTCATCCCTCAAGCAATTGTACCTAAAAAAACGTGTCTGCAAATTTACGTAAAATTGTTTAAACGGCAAAGCGACCGAAAGTTAATTACTTCGGTCGCCGTATTGTTATGTGTTTAATAAAATATATTATATGTCAAGGTGTAGTCTTAATACATGGGTTTGAACGGTTCGGATGCTTTCAGATGTTTATTTGCCTCACCGACATAATCTGAGGAGCGTGATGTATCAAGTTTCATTACACGTGCACCTTCCCTGAAGTCGCATTTGTTTAGGTCAATGTAGAATAAACCGTTGTTGGTAACAATATCGAAGTAATATCTCAAATCACGTAAGTTAGCCAGAGAACGCCACTGGGTTGAAGATACATTTGGTTCGCCATCAATAGTGTAAGTATAGGGAACGGATACATTGAACATGATGCTGCGGACAATTGAAGCTCCGAGGTCGGCATCGGCGGTTTTTTCGACATGGTTGTCAAAGAAATAACCTCTCACAAACCTATCCGGACTTTTTACTGTACCCGGAAGCATATTCGTGCCTCCCACAGCTTTCCAGTAATCGTTGATAGCATTCATCGACGGCCATTGCGGGTCATTTGTCAGAACAGGAACATCGGTATTTTCGTATACGTTTATCTTGCCGTGGTCAAATTCCAGAACAGCTGTGTGACCCTGAGCGTCAGTAATTCCCCAGTGCAAAGCCGAAACAGTTCCTCCGTCAAAAGTCGCGCCAGAGATTGTGAAGTCATGTTTGCGTAGTACGTCACATACTTCAGCCGTTGTGGAGTTCATATCGAGAAGCCATGCTACGAAAACAGCAAGCGACATGGCTGGTCTGCCTTCCGTGTCCTGATTGTTATAGACGGTGCCCTTACAGAAAAGTCCATTGATAACAAGACCTTTTTCGTTCATACCTTCGGTAACACCACCGTCATATCCTACGGCGTATATGGCGCCATATTTCGATACCCATTTGACAGCGTCAGGCGTAACATTGCCAACCTTACTCATACCTCGCGGATAGACATACAGATTTGTTGGAATCGGAGTCTTCCAGTCAAGTGATCGACCAACTATATAAAGAGTACTGTCACCGGAATAAACTACTCTGGTACATGCATTGGAATCAACAGTTGTCAAACCGGCTGCAAAAGTTGCAGCAATCGCTGTGGTGAGAATCGAGCTAAATAATTTCATAATCGACGAATGTTAATGTTGTTTGTTTTATATAGTAACATCAACATTCGCGAATTGTTCCGTCGATCAGTCAATAAATCTGCGTGTAAGTCCTTCGTAAGCGTCAATGCGACGGTCGCGTAGGAAAGGCCACCAACGTCTGACCTGTTCTGATCTGTGCATATCGACCTCTATCACAGCTGTAATTTCTGTATCTGTAGGTGCCTCCCAAATTATCTCGCCTTGAGGTCCTGCGACAAAACTTGATCCCCAGAATTGAATTCCACGTGTCTGACCCGATGGATCCGGTTCATGACCTACCCGGTTAACGGCTATGACAGGTAAGCCGTTGGCAACAGCATGACCTCTCTGAACGGTAATCCAGGCATTACGCTGTCGTATCTGTTCTTCAGGAGAGTCACTGCTTTCCCACCCTATCGCCGTTGGATAAATAAGGATTTCCGCACCACGCAGAGCCATAAGCCGCGCGGCTTCCGGATACCATTGATCCCAGCATACGAGCACGCCTAGTTTTCCTACAGATGTATTTATAGGTTCAAAGCCCAGATCACCGGGCGTGAAATAGAATTTCTCATAATAAGCGGGATCGTCAGGAATATGCATTTTGCGATACCTTCCGGCTACTGATCCGTCAGATTCGAAAACAACAGCTGTATTATGGTAAAGCCCCGGCGCCCTACGTTCGAATACGGAAGTAACTATTACAACCTTATTTTCACGGGCAAGTCCGGAGTACATAGCCATAATTTCTCCCGAAAGATCAATTGCTTCATCACAGAGGTCAACCGATTCAGTCTGACAGAAATATAACGTATCGTGTAATTCCTGATTAACTATTAGTTGAGCTCCCTTAGAGGCAAGATCCTTGATTCTCTCAGCGATACGTCGGCGGTTGTCGACAGTGTCACTTGTGTTGTGCTGCTGTATTATCCCTGTTTTAAGAATATTCATGATAAAGAAAGAGCTGACAGCGGTAGCTGCATGGTTGAACAATGTAAAGATCCATGTTGACGAATGAGCGCGCGGCAATCCACCTTGATAACCGGAAGATTATAGGCACCGGCAAGTAACTCTGCCGCCATAGAATCTTTTTCAGGAGAATTGTAAGAAGGCATGATTACTGCATCGGGGAGGACGAGGTAGTTGGCATATGTGGCAGGCAGACGAAAGTCTCCTTCATAACAGGGATCAGCCATTGGAAGACGTACGAGAGTGAAACGATTGCCATCGGCACCGGTAAGGTCCTCAAGCTGTTTTTCCATCAGTGACAGAGCTGAATAATGGGTATCGTCCGGATCATCACATCCTACGTACACAATTTTGTTATCAGGAGCAAACCGGACCAGAGTATCAATATGACTGTCAGTATCATCTCCGCAAAGGAATCCGTGATCAATCCACAGCACCTTACGTAATCCGAATAGATCTATAAGTTTTTTTTCAATTTCCGAACGGTTCAACATCGGATTACGGTTCGGTTCGAGAAGACATTCCGAAGTAACGAGCAGATTGCCATTTCCATCACTATCGATCGAGCCGCCTTCAAGCACCATTTCCTTATGACTCTCAAGCGGACGAGCGAAAATACCGTCTTTTTCAAGAGTACGGTTTACGCAGTTGTCGTGACATGCAGCAAATTTCATTCCCCACCCATTGAAAGTAAAGTCAAGAAGACGAGGTTTACCGTCAGAGTCGACCACTGTTATCGGGGCATAGTCGCGAGTCCAGGTGTCATTAGTACAAATCCTATGAATATGTATCTTTTCCGGGTCAATGTTTTCACCGGAGCGGAATAATAGCTCTGCAGCATGATCGGGATCAGGCGTCAAAAGTATAATTTCAGCATGTTTTGAAATAGCGGAAATCATTTCTCTGAAACATTCAAGCGCCTCATCAAGCATATATGCCCAATCAGTATCAGCGTGGGGGAGAGCCATAATTACTGCCGGATCCGAAATCTGCCATTCAGCAGGGATCGAACGGCAACCGGTGTCAGTAGTCATCGTCATAATCATTAAGCGACTCCCATACAGAATCCTGCGAATCGAGATATTCTTCAGTGTAGTCGTGAAAGCCGTTTTTCTCGGTACTTCCGTTGTTCCGGCACCATTCTTTATATAGTGCTTTCAGTTCGGGTTCTTCATGAATCATTTTCTTAAATTCGGCTTCAGCCACATCCACACTGTCAAAATGTTTTAGCAAGTTATTGAATACCTCGGTGATATCTTCGTAACTATCCATGTCGTTCACGTAAAGGATTATTAATAGAGTCGGGTTCTAATTTTTATTTGTGCCAAAAATAGATAAATTTGAGATAGGGACAAAATATTTTTAAAACTTTTAGGGATTGAAGTTAGTTTAATCTATAAATGTTAAATTCAAGTTCATGACTTATGAAGACGTTTCATCGCAAGTTTGATAGAATCGGCAAAAAAATAGTATAACGAACTATTGCACAGTT
>CAZKSF010000036.1:20871-26298 GCA_964555405.1 uncultured Bacteroides sp. | reverse complement strand
AGCACGCCACCCTCTCACGGTGGAGACCCGGGTTCGAGTCCCGGATTCACTACCAACCGTTTTTTCATGGAGATATTCTTTAGCTAAGGAATATCTCTTTTTTATTATGTCCAACAGATGGGAAAAACGGCGAAATTAGTTAATTTTGTATTCAAAATCAAAATAATGAAACCGATTACCAAAGCAATCCATACTTCATATCCTCAGCCGGATGCATATGGCGCACTGGCTATGCCGGTGTATCATTGCGCTGCTTACGAATTCCCTGATGCGGATACTATGGCTGATTCATTTTGCGGACGAAGCACTGATCCGGATTATTCACGTGTTACGAACCCTACTGTAATTCATTTCGAACATCGCGTCAAGGCTCTTACAGGAGCACGTGACGTTGTTGCATTCAATTCAGGAATGGCTGCAATATGTGCCGTGGCTATGTCTTTGGTATCGGCAGGTAAGAAAATCGTTACTTCGCGGCATCTTTTCGGCAATACCTACCTGCTGTTCACAAACACGCTCGCCCGCTTCGGCGTGGAAACTGTCCTGACGGATCTGACCGATAAGGCTTCCGTTGAAGCTGCGGTCGATGACCGGACGGCAATGGTTTATCTCGAAACCATCACCAATCCGCAAATGGAGATAGCCGACCTCGGGATGCTTGCTGAAATCGCTCACCGCCACGGGGCGGCATTAGTTGCCGACACTACCATGATTCCTTTCATATATGCCGACGTGCATAAGGCAGGTGTAGATGTGGAAGTACTCTCGTCAACCAAATACATTTCAGGTGGTGCGACTTCGATCGGCGGATTGGTAATCGACTACGGTACAATAGAAGACTTTGACAGAATCCTCCGCAAGGACCTGCTGATGAATCTGGGAGGCTATATGAATCCTCATGCAGCCTATATGCAGACCCTGGGACTCGAAACACTCGACGCCCGCTATTCCGTTCAGGAGCGTAATGCGCTGACTGTTGCCAAAGCGTTGGAGAAAATTGACGGTATAGAGGTAAATTATCCCGGTCTCGAAAATAACCGATGGCATGAGGCTTGCAAATCGCAGTATGGCGGACGTTTCGGCGCAATGGTAACAATTTCATTGCCTTCAGAAGAGAGCTGTAAAAAGATGATCAATGCCTTGCTGACTGTGAAACGCGCTACCAATCTATTTGACAACCGTACGCTTGCAATCCATCCCGCAAGTACTATTTACGGAAATATGACTCCTGAAATGCGCGAAAGCATGGATGTGTCCGACCGGTTGATCAGACTTTCTATCGGGCTTGAAGACCCCGAAGATATAATTGCCGATCTCTCGCAGGCTATAAACAAAGCTCTTAACCACTAATTCAACCAATCACCGAAATATCTAATTGCAATGGAATTAATCTACGATTTTGACCACATTATCGACCGTTGTGGATCGGGTGCTTTAAAATGTGATGATCTTGAACCCCGGTTCGGCAGATCCGACCTCCTGCCTCTCTGGATAGCCGATATGGATTTCGCGACTCCTGATTTCATTCTCGATGCGATGCGTGAACGTCTGAATCACCCTGTCGTAGGATATACTAAGGAACCTGCCGACTACCGTCCGGCTATCATTGACTGGTATCGCTATCTTCACGGAGTGGATTTGCACCCCGAATGGTTATGCTATATCCCCGGTATAGTGAAAGGAATAG
Source organism: uncultured Bacteroides sp. (assembly GCA_964555405.1). Classification (GTDB taxonomy): domain Bacteria; phylum Bacteroidota; class Bacteroidia; order Bacteroidales; family Muribaculaceae; genus Paramuribaculum. Next base: position 24,611 of record CAZKSF010000036.1, on the reverse strand, counting down.
GTCTGGTTCTTCAGGTATTTACAAAACCGGGTGATAAGGTTATCATACAGTCTCCGGTGTATCACCCCTTCAGGATCGTACCGGAAGCGTTGGGACGCGTGGTTGAGAATAACAAGCTTACAGAAAATTCCGACGGTACATATTCAATAGATTTCGATGACCTTGAAGCCAAAGCGGCATCAGGTGCTAAAGTTTTAATTCTTTGCAATCCTCATAATCCTGTAGGAATATGCTGGAGCCGAGAGGACCTGCAGCGTGTGGCTGATATCTGCGAAAGGAACGGGGTACTTGTCATCTCCGATGAGATTCATTCCGAACTGGTTTTATGGGGTGGTACTCATATTCCATTCTGGTCAGTTTCAGATGCCGCTCGCCGTTGTTCAATAACATTCGCCGCTCCCACAAAGACATTCAACATGGCTGGAGTTGTCAGCTCATATGCCATAGTTCCTGACGACAAATTACGGAAAAAATTCTTCGGTGCGCTTGAAGCCGTCGAACTGCATGAACCGCATATGCTTGCACCTATAGCAACCATAGCAGCTTACCGGAAAGGCGCGGATTGGCGGAGACAAATGATGCGTTATGTCGAAGACAATATTGAAGCTGTCGAGGAATTCTGTTCAGAAAATCTTCCGGAGGTCAAGGCTGTGCGTCCGGCTGCTTCATTCCTTATATGGCTCGACTGCCGTGATCTCGGACTTGATCACGATTCGTTGATCGACCTGTTTGTCAATAAAGCTCATCTTGCACTTAACGACGGTGAAATGTTCGGCAAAGGCGGTGAAGGTCACATGCGTTTCAATATCGGATCGCCCCGCTCTGTAGTTTTGCAAGCTTTACGTCAGCTTCAGGCTGCACTCGCTAAGTGACACTCTTACGATAAACAACATGAACAATTCTGAGAGTAACATAAAAAAGGGAACACAACGCGCTGCATTCTCTTTCGAGATACTTCCACCTCTCAAGGGCAACAGCATCTTTAAGGTTTTTAATATTATCGACCGGCTAAAAGAGTTTGAACCTGCATATATCAACATAACTTCGCACCACAGCGAATATGTTTACCGCGAACAGCCTGACGGCAGCTTGCGTAGAATGAGTGTACGCAAACGTCCGGGTACTGTGGCTATTGCCGCTGCCATTCAACAGAAATACGGCATACCCGCCGTACCACATATCATCTGTAAAGGATTTTCGAAAGAAGAAACAGAGTATGCATTGCTCGATCTCAATTTTCTCGGCATAACAAATCTTTTTCTATTGCGCGGTGACTGTAAGTCGCTTGAAACTCAACAGCAGGATCCTGAACTTTATCACGAGCATGCAACCGACCTACAGCAACAGGTCAATCTGTTCAACCGTGGATTTTCCCTTGACGGCACTCGTCTTGAAGGTATTGAAACGCCTTTCCGATATGGAATGGCATGCTATCCTGAAAAACATGAGGAAGCTCCCAATATGGAATCAGACATATATTGGGCTAAACAGAAAGTAGATAACGGGGCTTCCTATCTGGTCACTCAAATGTTCTTCGACAACAGAAAGTACTATGAGTTTGTCGACAAGTGTCGTGCAGCCGGGATTAATGTGCCGATAATTCCAGGCCTGAAACCAATAGTCTTCAAAAGTCAGCTAACGGTCCTTCCACGTATATTCCGATGCGATATACCCGAAGAATTAGCTTCCGAATTGCGACGTTGCTCATCCGACGAAGCTGTACGCGAAGTAGGTGTCGAATGGCTTATAGAACAAAGCCGCGATCTTATTGCACACGGTGTTGAAGGATTGCATTTCTACACACTAATGGCATCGGACAGCGTAAAGCGTGTTGCCGAGAAAATTTATTGATTTCACTATCAATAACTGATTCGGTTCAGATACTTGACGGGAAAAGTGGTGTCAACAGCCGTTGTTCCGGTCGTGTCAGTAAAGTTTTTGACAAGCAGGTACCATCTTGCAGCGAGATTGTTACTGTTGAGATTGTCTTTGCAATGTCAAGAACTTTATCGACGCTCAACCCAATACACAAAATTTTGAGCAAACGTTCAAATTCTTTATAAAGTTTGTAGGCTACAAAACATATGCAGATGTGTGCTTCAATGCGCCGTTCAGTAAAGTGAAATACCGGTCGTACATCGAGTGTACCTCTCGTAACTTTGAATGCCCGTTCTACCACTGATAGTCCATTGTACTGTTCAATGACCTCTTCCGGTTGCAAATTTGTATTGGTGATGTAACTTTTGAGTCCATCCCATTGTGCATCTGCTGCTATTTTATTCTCATCAATACTGATACTATCATCATTTTCAACTACCAGAAACTTGTTATAGCCACGCTTATTCACATTATTCCTGGATATCTTGCCGGATAACGATACCTTTCGGAGACGCTTTATACCTTTATCACGCTTATTACGGTCCTTAACTGCCTGCTTCTCGGAGTAACTTACGATAATGCGTTCATCTCCGTTTATAGTTGTTTCATACAATTCACACGGATCTTTTTCCAATGACATAACCCAATCCGATACTGCTTTGGTTTCTTTTTTGATACTGTCTCCTATAATGAATTTGTAGCCGCTTTTTTTAAGCGATGAAATATTATTTCGTGAAAGAAAACTGTCATCGGCAACTACTACAAAATCTGTCAGAGAGAAACGCTTAACGAAATCATCAATAATCGGAATCACTTTATCTTCCTCATACTGCGAAACATTGAATATGTTGTATGTCAACGGATAACCGTCGCGACCTACCAGTAATCCAAGTAAAATTTGTTCTTCCGTTGGTTTTCCGTCTTTTGAAGAACCTCTACTACGTGACAGAGCCTCAAAAGAAAGGGGTGTCATGTCATAGAACACTATCCCTATTCGCCCGTTCTGCACCTTTCGCGTATGATCTATGCTTATCTGCTGTATCTGTTCTCGTTTGGTATTGTAAAGTGTGTCCATATAACGGTAGACTTTACTCAGATTAATATCTTCGGCAAAATATTTCTTGAGATAATCCACCGTAGCAGCTTTACTCTTAGGTTGGCTTATTCTTGCTATAGCAAGCAACTTCAATGTCTAATCCGCTATCGCATCAAAACCGATACCTTTGTAAACAGGTTCAAGAATGAGCTTTATTCCGTCCTGCCTGATGTCTGTAATCAATCCGAATATGTGTTCGGCAGATGTTAGTTGTGGCACTTTTTCTTCTTTCAAGTCCATAATTTGCCGCGCATCGGAACTGGAGATAAACTCTGCAGCCTCTTGCTCCATGGCTTCCAATTCTTCTTGAGATTTTGACGAACCAATTGACTTGATAAGAATATTCTTACCATTTATCTTGTCAACAACCTGAATACTCCAAGAGCCATTCTTATTTGATTTTCGACGAATAAACACAATACTAATTTTTTTACATCGCGACACCCATTTTCAACTTAATAACTTAAGCAAATAATGGGATATCACACTTATGAGAGGATAGAAATATCAATGATACAAAGTTAACGAAAAGATTTAGTTTATAAACTAAACAATTTAGTTATTATATTTTTTTTAACGTTTCTCTATAATAAGTACGTAACAAAATACAGAAAGCCTCAAGCATGGAAAAAACCAGCTTGAGGCTTCCTGTACTTTGTTACGAGGTACAACTACCTATCAGGTAGGTTTATTAGTCAAAAATATGACGTAATTTACTGAAAATACTCTTTTTAGTTGATTCACTTGCCTGCATGCCCGGCTTATC
>CAZKSF010000036.1:10008-20771 GCA_964555405.1 uncultured Bacteroides sp. | reverse complement strand
TCCTTGACCATAGCGGGCAACTTAAGGGTCTTGGTAACACCATTGGCAATATCTTCAAGCGAAAGCTTCAGATTGATGCGTAGATCGGTACCGCGGCGCTGACGCGATGAACGACGGCTTCTACCGCCGGCACTTTCAAAACCTCCCATTCCACCGAAGGCTCCTCCGAAAATGTCGCCGAAGTGAGAGAAGATATCTTCCATCGACATGCCTCCGGAATGGAAACCACCGCCTCCACCGGGGAATCCCTGCGGTCCCATATTATGACCGAACTGGTCGTACTGCGCACGCTTTTTCTCATCGGAAAGCACGTCATATGCCTCCGCGGCCTCCTTAAATTTTTCTTCAGCTTCCTTGTCACCCGGATTTTTATCGGGGTGGTATTTTATAGCCAGCTTACGGTAGGCTTTCTTTAGTTCCTCAGGAGTAGCTGTCCGGCTGACTCCAAGGACTTCATAATAATCTCTTTTTTCCATATAGCAGATGGGATTTTAGTGGAATTATTGACCTACCGCCACTTTAGCATGCCGGAGCACCTTATCATTGATTACATATCCCTTAGTGGGAGTATCGATTACTTTACCTTTCAGCGACTCATCCTCGACAGGTACCATGGCAATCGCTTCGTGCATGTCAGGATTAAAGTCGGCACCGGTACTTTCAATAGCCTTTACACCGTTCTGTTCAAGGAACTTGATGAGCTTATTATAAATAAGTTCCATGCCTTCGCGAACCGATGAGGCATCTTCTGCATCACGTGTAGCGTCAAGTCCACGTTCGAAATCGTCTACAATAGGCAGAAGTCCCGACAAGACTTTCTCAGAAGCATTCCGGATAATTTCACCCTTTTCTTTGACTGTACGTTTGCGGAAATTATCAAACTCAGCCATAAGGAAAAGATATTCTTTCTTTTCTTTCTCTACTTTCTGCTGTTCAGCCTGAAGCTGCTCGGTAAGCGCTGCGATTACTGACTCCGGATCAGATCCGTTCACATCATCTTCCATCTGGTCAGCTGCTTCTTCGATATCATCGAATGTAGCGGCACCTTCCGATTCGTTGTGCAATTTAGGAGCCTGATGCTCCTTGTTACTGTTTGATTTATTATTGTTGCTCATGATGAGGTATATTATTTATTCGTCAGTTATAATACGTGTCACATTATCGACCCTGCAAAAATACTGCCAAACTCATATCCATAAGTAGGAAGCTTTCGTAATGCCGTCAAAAAAATAACAAATAACCGGCGATAACGTTCACTCATCCAATAACCTCTACATATATCTCACAGTCAGTACACAGAACAGAGAGTGATTTTTTTAGAATTTCCGCTGACAGATTGTCAGCGGAATAGAAAGCGAATACGGCTGATCCTGAGCCTGACATAGAGCAATAAACCGGTTCTAACGACTCCAGTTTTTCCTTGACAATCCCTACTGCCGGACAAGCCGATATTACCGATGGTTCGAAGTCATTGACTAATTTTCCTCTCCACTCCTCAACAGGACGTGCGGCAATCTCCCTTACAGCCGGTTCGGCGATACGCGGTGTGACACCCGCATATGCAGCCGCTGTACTCACACCCTGCGGGGGCTTGACTATGGCGAGTAAAGTTCCGGACTTGATTTCGGCAAGCTCGAAAGGATGCATGACAGTACCCGTTGACGTACACAACATCGGACGATTATAGATGAAGAACGGACAATCTGAACCTATCGTAGCTGACAAGGACGCCATTTCTTCCGGTGTCATTCCGAGCGACCGAAGTTCGTTAAGAGCGATTATGGTGAAGGCAGCATCCGCCGATCCGCCACCAAGCCCGGCACCATCAGGAATTATCTTATGAAGAAAAATATCGACCGGTCCCATCTCCGGATACTTTTCGGCAACAGCCCGGTAAGCCTTCATCACAAGGTTTTTCTCAGGCGGACAGTTAACTTCCCTGCCGGTTACAGTAAGAGTGGTTTCCTCCCCTGCCGCAGGCACGATCTCCAGCACATCCTGCCATCGGACCGGTATCATTACGGTTTCAATATCGTGGTAGCCGTCAGGACGACGGCATACCACGTTTAGTCCGAGGTTGATCTTAGCGTTCGGAAATACAACCATTGCACGAATTATTTTCCTTCAAGTGCCTCGCGTGATGCTTTCAGACTGGCAAGTTTAGTTTCGGCATCGGCAAGTTTCTTGCGTTCGTTCTCTACAACAGCCACCGGCGCATTATTCACAAAGCGTTCATTAGAAAGTTTTTTCATTACGCTCATACGGAATCCCTCGAGATATTCAATTTCCTTACCGATTCGTTCGAGTTCGGCTGTAACATCAATTTTGTCTGCCAGGGGAACATAAAATTCCGTTGTCCCTACCATGAATTGTGATGCCGAAGGATCTTTTTCAGCCCCGTGTATGTATTCCGACAGATTGGCAAGTTTTATTATCAATTCGTCAGTAGTGGTGCCTGCATTTCCGGCAGGTTCCACAAGCTTAAGCTGTTCTTTTGATGGAATATTTTTGGCAGCTCGCACGCCACGTACACCAGTCACAATTTCCTTGGCGTGTTCAACATCGGCAATGAGCACCTGGTCAACTTCATAAACCTGAGGAACCGGAGCATACATTATCGATTCACCCTCGCGGCGGTCATCGAGATGCTGCCAGAGTTCCTCGGTGATAAACGGCATGAACGGGTGAAGAAGGCGAAGCAAAGCATCGAAGAAGCCGTTCGTTGCACGAAGGGTCTCCGCATCGATAGGCTGACCGTATGCCGGCTTAACCATTTCAAGATACCATGATGAGAATTCATCCCAGAACAGGCGATATACCGCCATCATCGCTTCCGAAATTCGGAACTTCGACATCAGATCGTTGACTTCCGCTACGGTTTGCGAAAGTTTTGAAGCAAACCAACGAACTGCATAACGTGACGATGCAGGCTGTGACAAGGCATTGTCAACGTTCCACATTGAAGTCAAGCGGAAGCAATTCCAAATCTTGTTACAGAAGTTTCGTCCGGTCTCGCACATCTTGACATCAAACATAATGTCATTTCCGGCAGGTGCGCAAAGCATGATACCGAAACGCACACCGTCAGCTCCATATTTGGCTATGAGATCCAAAGGATCGGGCGAATTGCCAAGCTGCTTCGACATCTTTCTACCGATTTCATCACGCACGATACCGGTGAAATACACATTGTTGAAAGGCTGCTTTCCGGCAAACTCATATCCGGCTACGATCATACGTGCTACCCAGAAGAAAATGATATCCGGACCAGTCACAAGATCGCTTGTCGGGTAATAATAACGCATCTCCTCATTGTCCGGATCAAGTATGCCGTTAAAGAGCGAAATCGGCCACAACCACGATGAGAACCAAGTGTCAAGACAATCATTGTCCTGTTCGAGATCAGCGTCAGTAAGTTCAGGATTAATCTTGCGGGCAAGCTCAAGTGCTTCCTCACGCGACTCTGCTACGACAAACGTTCCGTCAGGCAGGTAATATGCAGGGATTCGATGTCCCCACCACAACTGGCGCGAGATACACCAGTCGCGGACATCAGTCATCCAGCCATCGTAAGTAGTACGGTATTTTTCGGGAATAAAACGTATAGTTCCGCTGTCTACAGCCTCAAGAGCAGGACGCGCGAGCTCAGTCATGGAGAGATACCACTGGTCACTCAGACGCGGCTCAACGACCGTATCCTGGTTACGCTCCGAATAAGCCACCTTATTCTCGTAATCTTCTATTTTCTCTATGAGGCCGGCAGCTTCAAGATCTTCAGCTATCTTGCGGCGTACATCGAATCGGTCCATTCCGACATACATTCCGGCAGCCTCGCTTATTGTGGCATCGTCATTGAATATATCAATTGTCTCCAGGTTATGCTTATTGCCAAGCATGTAGTCGTTCTTATCATGAGCGGGAGTCACCTTCAGACAACCCGTACCGAACTCTATGTCGACATAATCATCTTCAATGACCGGAATTTCACGTCCTACCAGAGGCACTATCACACGTTTGCCGCGCAGGTGCTGATTCTTCGGGTCGTTGGGATTGATACACATGGCCGTATCACCCATAATCGTTTCCGGTCGGGTAGTCGCCACGCTAGCATATCCGTCTTCACCCACTATCTTATAACGCAGATAATACAGCTTGCTGTGCTCTTCCTTATAAACGAGTTCGATGTCGCTCAACGCCGTCTTTGCTTTCGGATCCCAGTTTACAAGACGCTTGCCACGATATATCAATCCTTTACGGTAAAGATCGACAAACACCCGTATCACCGAACGTGAACGTATGTCGTCCATGGTGAACGCCGTACGCTCCCAGTCGCATGATGCGCCTAATTTCTTAAGCTGTTCCAGGATCACTCCACCATGATGTTCTTTCCACTCCCATGCATGACGCAGGAACTCATCGCGTGTAAGATCCGACTTGCGAATGCCTTCTTTAGCAAGCTTCGCCACGACCTTTGCCTCGGTAGCTATTGATGCATGGTCGGTACCAGGCACCCAAAGAGCATTTTTGCCGCTCATGCGGGCACGGCGCACCAGGACATCCTGAATCGTATTGTTGAGCATGTGACCCATATGGAGTATGCCCGTTACATTTGGAGGGGGTATCACAATGGTATACGGTTCGCGGCTGTCCGGAACACTATGAAACAGATTATGCTCCATCCAATAGGAGTACCACTTATCCTCTACTTCAGCAGGATTATACGTGCTTGCTAACTCGTTCATATTGATATATGTCGTTATTTTAAAGTTCAGATCGCAAAATTACTAAAAAACTCTGTACTTATATGTACATTAAGGCTGATAGCCGGTTTAATTCCGTCAGTCGCGGTCGGTAAAGAATATCGGAATATTGACCACAAACACATCCGGTGCCGAAAGCTTGTCACGGTTGGCGATAAGATCGGATAAGCGTATGTCACCTATCACATAGTTGCTTTCCTGTGATGTGTACATCTCCCGTATCTTGCGCAACGGAAGAATCGACGGAATATCAGTATCCGTGTATCTGAAATAAACCCTCAGTACTACATCCGTCGTATATTCCGGCAGATCGAGATATTCCATTTTTTTGTACGCATATCTGTAGTCATGAAGCCGAGCCATGACATCACTCAATATAGAGGATGCTGTCGGCAGGCTCCCCGCGCCACGTCCGAACATGAACTGCCGGTCATAGCCTTCACCTCTTATGACAACTCCGTTGAATTCGTCATCGACACTATAGATATACTTCTTACGGTCAACGAATTCCGGCATCACAAACATGGTGAAACGCGACTCCGAAACTTTTACTACCTGTGCCACCAGTTTAATCTTCACACGCTTTTCGCGGGCATAAACGATATCCGAATCATGTATATTCGTTATACCGTAAGTAAATATCTTATCCGGTTCGACATACACACCAAGTGCATGTACGGTAATGATAATCAGCTTAAAGAGAGAATCGAATCCCTCGATATCAAACGACGGATCACTCTCGGCGAAACCAAGCTCCTGAGCATGGCGAAGAGCGTCGGCATAGCTGACTCCGTGATCAAATACCTGCGACAGAATATAGTTGGACGACCCGTTGAGAATACCCTTTACCTCCAGCAGCAAGTCATTGTCGTAATACTCTTCAAGATTACGGATAACCGGAATTGAACCGCATGACGAAGCATCATAGAGCAGCGCTGTGTTGTTTTCGCGTTGCAGACGGATTAGCTCGGGCAAATGACGGGCTATCATGGTTTTGCTACCCGAAACCACAGCCTTCCCCCGTTGAAGCGCACCTTTCACTATGCGATAGGATGCTTCCGGATCATCCACGACCTCGACTATAAGGTTGATTTCCGGATCGTCAAGCAGATCCTCGGCACGGTCGGTAAGCAGTGGCATCACTACGGCAAGCGACTCATCACGGCGTTTTGTGATGTCACGCACACATATACGCCGTATTTCGGCATGGGCGTTTTTCGCCTGACGGATAACCTGTACAATACCTCGACCGACGACACCGAGTCCGAACAATCCTATTTTTATCTTTTTCATTTCCGTTCAATAAATTCTTTGAGTATCCTATTGAGTTGTGCATGCTCGACGAGGAAGCCGTCGTGACCGAATGGCGAATCAATCTCGCGATACTGAGCTCCCGGTATCATTGACGCAAGCTCCCGCATTTCCGCAGGAGTAAAAATTATATCGGTAGTCAGACCTATCACTATCGTGTCGGCAACAATGCGACTCAGTGCCGAGCGTACACCGCCACGTCCGCGCCCTGCGTCATGAGTATCGAACGCGTCGAGTATCGTCATATATGAGTAAGCATTGTAGCGCTTACACAGTTTATCACCCTGATAGCGCTGATAGGTACATGCGCGGTGTTCACAGGGAACCGTGTCGGTAACCGCATCCTGTTGCGTTGCATTATATCCGAGCGAACCGCGATAAGTAAGCAGTCCTATGGCACGCGCGGCGCCAAGTCCTGCCATGCCCGCATCAGCCGTCCGTTCGCCGAATGTGGCATCAGCTCTTATAGCCATACGTTGCGTCTCGTCAATGGCTATTGTCCAAGGAGAAGCTTTTGCATCCGTAGCTATCAGAATCAGTTTGCTGAATCGTTCCGGCTCCTCGGCTATCCATTCAATCGCCTGAAAACCGCCTACCGAACTTCCCACAAGCGCATGTATCTGTTTTAATCCAAGATGGTCAGCAAGCAACTGATGGGCACGCGCCATGTCACGGATTGTAATCCGGGGAAAATCATTGTAGTACCGTTCTCCGGTAGCCGGATCGGTGCTGAGAGGTGAAGTCGTTCCATATGGCGATCCGAGTATATTGGCGCATACCACAAACCATTTTCCCGGATCGAGAAACGCATCTTTCTCTACCGTATGCGGCCACCAGTCAGCCACATCACTGTTTGCCGTGAGCGCATGACACACCCACACGGCATTATCCCCCATTTCATTCAGGATGCCGTAGGTGTGATAAGCAATTGTTAAATCCTTTATTTCGCCTCCGAGTTCAAGCGGAAATGACCGGTTATGATGATAATATTTGGGTTCTGATGCTGTCATTTTTCGCAAAATTACAAATTTTTGACCAATCATCAACCATTTTTATCAATCAGTTCCAGACCGATACGGTGTCGCGCTTCATCGACATCCACCACACGGCAGGTAACTCTCTGTCCCAGCCTCAGCACTTCGGTAACGGCATTTACCCTGCGGCGTTGTCCGAGGCGCGAAATATGTATCAGTCCGTTTTCCTTGATTCCAAGATCGACAAATGCCCCGAAAGCTGTGATATTGTTAACTATTCCCGGCAATATCATTCCCTCTGCAAGTTCAGCGAACGACCCGATACCCGGCACAAACGCGTCATTATTGTCATCAGTCCGCGGATCGCGCCCTGGCTTACGCAGTTCAGTTATTATATCCGTCATCGTTGCAATGCCGCCGACTCCTTCCGATTCCAGTTTTTTAAGATCTATTCTGTCCAGGAGCACCCCGTTTGCCGGAAGTTCTGACGGTTTCACCCCGAGCTGACGTGCCATTGCCGTGACAATCGGATAACTCTCGGGATGAATACCGGTGTTGTCAAGCGGATTATCACCGCCCGGAACACGCAGGAAACCCGCACACAGCTCAAAAGCCTTGTCACCTAACCGAGGTACCTTACGAAGCTGACTCCGCGAAGTAAAATCACCGTTCGCTGCCCTGTAAGCCACTATGTTGGCAGCCAGCGACGGACCGATTCCCGAAACATAACTTAGAAGCTTTTCGGAAGCTGTGTTCACATCCACACCTACAGAGTTGACACAACTCATCACCGTGTAATCGAGTGCTTTCCGCAATTCCGTCTGATCCACATCGTGCTGATACTGCCCGACACCGATCGACTTCGGATCGATTTTCACAAGCTCGGCGAGCGGGTCAATGAGCCGCCTGCCTATTGAGACGGCTCCGCGCACGGTCACATCCTTGTCCGGAAATTCATATCGTGCCACATCCGAAGCCGAATATACCGAAGCTCCATTTTCGCTCACTACAAACACGCGGTTGGGATCGATAAGTCCGGAGTGCTTGATAAACTGCTCCGTTTCGCGCGAAGCAGTGCCGTTACCGAGAGCGACCGTATCAAGCTTATGTTTCTCTATTAACCTGCGCAGTGTGCGCACAGCCCCCTCCGTATCACGTCGTGGTTCCACCGGATAAATCACCGCATCTTCCAGCAGATTACCCTGCTGGTCAAGCGCAACAACCTTACATCCGGTGCGATATCCGGGATCAAGCGCAAGAATCCGGTGACCTTTGAGCGGCGACCCGAGCAAAAGCTGCCGAAGGTTATCGGCAAATATATCTATTGCCACCTTGTCGGCATCAGCCTTGAGTTGAGCCGACACCTCATTCTCCACCGAAGGCCGAAGCAATCTTTTTGAAGCATCGCGCACCGCCGCCTCGACAACCTGCCGGCACTCTCCTTTCGCCGCCCGGGGCACATACGCGTCGCACAGAGCTTCATCGAGAAGGTCAGCACTGTCGCCGAGCGAATAACGGACTTTAAGCAATCCCTCGCGTTCGGCACGTCGCAACGCAAGATATTGGTGCGATGCCATTCGACGCACACCCTGTTCGAATCCGGCATACTGACTCATCGGTGATGCGGCAAGCTCCGACTCCTTCCCCTTTACAGGCGAGCACACCACCGCTCCATTCCGACGGTATGTATTACGGGTGATATTGCGCAGACGCGTCGAGTCCGAAGCCCATTCCGCAATAATATCCGACGCGCCCTCCACATCCTCATCCGTACATTCAGTCAGATAACCCGACATTATCCGGCGTGCCAGTGGTTCAAGTCCCTTTTCGCGTGCAATAGTCGCACGCGTGCGTTTACGTGGCTTGAACGGTGCATATATGTCTTCTATATCAGTCAGCGTATCGGCTTCGTCAAGACGCGACTTCAACTGCGGAGTCATTCCGCCGGCATCAGTAATAGCCTGAATCACGAATTCACGGCGGCTCTCCATTTCACGAACCTGATGCAGTGTCGTCTCTATATTCCTTACACTCACTTCATCGAGCGAGCCTGTACGTTCCTTACGGTAACGGCTGATAAACGGTACGGTGGCACCCTGATCAAGCAGCTCGACCGTAGCCGTCACACCGCGCAGCGGGAGTCCGAGACGCCCCGCAACCGCCTGGCATATATCTTTACCCATATCAGCTATTCTGTAAAAGCAGCGACTTCTGACGGTTCAACCAGCTGCGGAACATCACCAACGAAACAGCCGACGTGAGAATACCGATCCCTAATGCTATCTCCCAGGTGATCGGCGTGTTCCACAGACTGTCAGTCAGCGCGCTGAATCCTTCCGGTGCAAAGAATATGTATGTAACCGTCACCGAAGTCATGAACAGTGCCGGGATCAGCGTTATCACGTAAAGACGATGATGACGCGCCAGCCATAGTGTACATGCCCAGAGCGTGAAGACCGAAAGCACCTGATTGCACCATGCGAAATAACGCCACAGCACTTCGTAAGGAATCATCATCACACAGAAGCAGAGTACGAAAATAGGTATGGAAACCATCAGGCGGCGCGTAATCTTGTCCTGCGGAAAATTCATGAAATCCGAAGCAATCAGGCGTGCCGAACGAAGAGCCGTGTCTCCAGTCGTGATCGGCGCGGCAATCACCCCGAGTACGGCGAGCGCGCCTCCTGCTACCCCGAGCCACGATACCGAAAGTTCATTCACCAGCACCGCCGGTGTCTTACCCGTCAGATATGTTCCGAGCTCGTCATATCCGCCGGTGAAAGCCACTGCTGCTGCAGCCCATATCAAAGCCACAGTTCCTTCGGCAACCATCGCACCGTAGAACACACCCCTGCCGTAACGCTCGTTCGACAGGCAGCGCGCCATCATGGGCGACTGCGTGGCATGAAATCCCGAAATGGCACCGCAAGCTATCGACACAAACATCATCGGGAATATAGGGTTAGCTTCCGGATCTGCCTTGTGATTGTAGAACTGATCCCATACTTCGGGCACACTCTGATGATGCACGAAGAGCATGCAAAGCACCCCAAGAGCCATGAACAGCAGCGCAAAACCGAAAACCGGATAAAATTTGCCGATCAGTTTGTCAATCGGAAGCAATGTAGCAAGCATGTAGTAGAGAAATATTATCACTATCCACACGGTCCGGTCGACACTTCCGCCGGTGAGCAGTGCCAGCAGGTCAGCCGGATTGTAAACGAACACCGCACCGACGAGCACCATAAGCGCGAGAGCAAACACACGCATCAGATTTTTAGTGCGTCTGCCGAATTCATTACCCACTATCTCAGGCTGCGAAGCTCCTCCCGAACGTATCGACAGCATTCCCGACAGATAGTCGTGAACACTGCCGGCGAATATCGTGCCGAAAACAATCCACAGAAAAGCGGACGGACCGTACATCACACCCATTATGGCTCCGAAAATCGGTCCGAGTCCGGCAATATTCAGAAACTGGATCAGAAATATTTTCCACACCGGCATCGCTACATAGTCAACGCCGTCTGCCATTGTGGTAACCGGAGTCGGCCGCCGCGTGTCGGCGCCGAATACACGCTCCACAAATTTGCCGTAAAGCATATATCCCCCTATAAGGAGGACCAATGAAATAATAAAAGAGATCATGATTGATTGTACTGTTTAAGCTAAAATGCAAAAGTACAATTTTCTCATGACCTCTCGGAAAATTTCGTTA
>CAZKSF010000036.1:2985-9908 GCA_964555405.1 uncultured Bacteroides sp. | reverse complement strand
CGCGCGTTTCCAAGTCCGGCAAGCCCTGAAGCCTCCACATAACCCTTATAGCTGCCGGCTCCCGACAACGCCGGCGATATCAGGTTGGAAAGCTGATTGGCAATCTCATAATACTGGGCGTTAGCCGATCCGAAACCGATCACCGTAAGGACTGCGGCTATCATACCGCGATAAAAAGCTTTTCTCATTATATAAATAGTATTAACGTGTTCTGTATATTATAACATTCTGAAACACGAACTGTTCTGTACCATGCGGTAAAACAGTCGGTTTTCAGTGCGATCCGGCAACAAGAAGCACAAGGCTGACCAGAAGTATACACAGATCGATCAGCTTGGCACGCACATGCCGTTCGTGCAGGACTATCACCCCGTAGGCAAACGGAATGAGTACACTTCCCCGCCGTATCATCGACACAACCGAAATCATCGAGCCGGGCAACGACAGCGAATAGAAGTAAGCCAGATCGGCGGCAGTCAGGAACAATGAAATACCCACTATCGCCCACCGCCATACGAAACGTTCGCGTGCATGTCCCGTGCGCCTGAGTGTCAGTACTATCAGCGACATAAGTATCAGCTGATACATCGAATACCATGCCTGTACCTCCAGCGGTCTGTAATATTGCAGCAGGTATTTGTCGTACAGCGCGCTCACAGCGCCCAGACACGTCGCTCCGATCGACATCCATATCCAGCGGCTGTTGCGCCACGAAATCCCCTCGCGCGCTCCCACACGGCTTATCAGGAACAGCGATGCGAACCCCAACAGTATTCCGCACCACTGTATGAGGTTAAGCCTTTCGCCGAACACAATCAGCGCGCCCACCAGCACGATCACCGGTCGCGAGGCATTGATAGGACCCTGGATAGTGAGCGGAAGATGTTTTATGGCAAAATAGCCCAATATCCATGAACTGAGCACAATAACTGCCTTGATTATTATGAGCAGATGACCGTGGACACTGTTGCCCAGGCCCCAGTTTCCGGCAATCATGCCTCCCGCTATAACCGGCGACAGAAGCAAAGTTCCGAACAGTGTGTTAAGAAGAAGAACCACCGTGACGTTGTTTCCGCGCACAGAGATCTTCTTCATTATGTCATAGAACCCTAAGCCGCATGCCGAACAGAGTGCGAAGACAATCCACAACATTACTTCTTGGCTATGAGCTTCATCAGATAGCGTCCGTACTGATTATGAATCATCGGAGCGGCGATCCGCTCAACCTGACCGGCGCTGATCCACCCCTTGCGGTAGGCAATCCCTTCAAGACAGGCTATCTTCACCCCCTGGCGCTTCTCAAGCACCTCCACATATATCGAAGCCTCGGCAAGCGACTCATGCGTGCCCGTATCAAGCCACGCGAAGCCCTCCGGCAGAGTCTCCACCCTCAGACGTCCCCGGTTCAGATAGGCTTGATTGACCGATGTTATTTCCAATTCGCCGCGTGCCGACGGCTTTATGGAAGCCGCAATGTCAACCACGCTGTTAGGGTAGAAATAAAGCCCTACCACGGCATAGTCGCTTTTAGGATGCTTCGGTTTCTCCTCAATCGACAGGCATCTTCCGTCCGAATCGAATTCAGCCACCCCGTATCGTTCCGGATCATCGACCCGATAGCCGAATACAGTTGCATCGCCGTCGCGTTCGGCAGCGGTCACAGCCGCATGAAGTATGCGTGTGAAGCCCGCTCCGTGAAAAATATTGTCACCTAACACCAGGCACACCGTGTCGTCGCCGATAAACTCCCTTCCTATCAGGAATGCCTGTGCCAGTCCCTCAGGCCGTGGCTGTTCGGCATATTCGAATCTCACACCGTAGTCAGAGCCGTCGCCCAGCAGACGTCGGAACATCGGCAGGTCAGTCGGGGTGGAGATGATCAGTATGTCACGTATGCCCGCCTGCATCAGAGTGGCTATCGGATAATACACCATAGGTTTGTCATATATCGGAAGCAACTGCTTCGATACGCCCTTCGTTATGGGATAAAGCCGTGTGCCTGAGCCCCCGGCAAGAACAATACCTTTCATAATGTGGAGTTATCTGGGGTTTGACATGGCAAATTTAGTATATTTTGCCTAACTTTGCAGATAGTTCATACCTAAATTTTATGGAGCGCAAAGGCAAACTGTATTTTCGCTATGGCACAATGGGATCGGCTAAGACCGCTTTATTGCTCACCATGGCATATAACTTCGAGGAGCGTCACATGCGTTACCTCTGCATGAAACCTTCGGTTGACAATCGCGAGGCACGCAATGTCATCCGGTCGCGCATCGGCATAGAGCGTGAATGCCGGTGGATTCATAAAGATACCGACACTTATGAACTTCTTAAATCACTCTTCGAAGCCGACGGTCAGCTCATCGACTGGATCCTGGTCGATGAGGCCCAGTTCCTCTCCGCTGACCAGATCGACGGTTTCGCACATATCGTCGACGCCTACGGAGTCAATGTCATATGCTTCGGTCTGCGCACCGACTTCCGGAGCCGTCTTTTCGAAGGCTCCCGGCGTCTCTTCGAGATAGCCGACACCATCGAGGAAATAAAATCAACCTGTTCCTGCGGACGCAAAACCATCATAAACGCACGTGTCGACTCAGCCGGCAATGTCCTCAACCGGGGCGCCCAGGTCGAGATCGGCGGCGACGACCGCTACATAGCCATGTGCCGGCGTTGCTGGAACTCAAAACTACCGATTCAATAATATGACAACAACATTCCGGCGCCTTATTCTTTGTGCCGTCACATCTGTTATCTGGGCAGTAGCCGTGTGCGGTGCGCCCGTTTTCAAGTCATCGGCTATCCCCGACGAGGATCTCACTTACAACGTCATGTACAAGTGGGGACTCATAAATAAAAAGGCAGGTGAAGCCCATCTGCAGCTTCGCACCATCCCGGGATCCGGGAACTATAAAGCAGTCCTGACAGCATCATCCGAACCCTGGGCGGACAAAATCTATACCCTCCGCGACACACTCACCACCGAGATGGCGCGCGCCACACTGGCGCCGGTCAGATACGAGCGTGCCGCCCACGAAAACGGCAGGTATGAACACGACGTTGTCACTTTCACCCGCATCAACGATACATTCACCGCCGAGTGCATCCACACCCGTCTCAGGAAGAACGAACGTGAACCTTCGACCCTTGTCACCGAACTTGAGGCTGAGGGCATGACCGTCGACTTCGTAAGTGCGTTCTATTATCTACGCGCGCTCGATTTCACGTCCATGCTTCCCGGTCACGCGGTAACCATCAACATTTTTTCGGGGAAACGGAAAGAACTTCTCAAGTTCACGTTCTGCGGACTTGAAAGCGTGAAAGTCGGCAAAACCCGGCAGAACGCCTACAAAGTGGAATTCACTTTCTCGTCCGATGGAAAGAAAAAGACATCCGATCCAATCACCGCGTGGATTTCCACCGACGGCACCCGCACACCTTTGCTCATCGAAGGCAAGCTCCCCATAGGCAAAGTAAGATGTGAACTCCAATAAATCACCTGTTCCAAAATGAAATCATTTCTTTCAGCATTGACAATATCCACACTACTCCTGGCAGGCTGCAGCTCCTCACAGTCGTCCGGCACACCCGACCTTGTAGTCATCGCCACTACCGATGTACACGGCAATTTCTATCCTTACAACTTCATCACCCGCACTCCCGGAGCCGGCAGCATGGCACGTGTGGCTTCCTATGTCGACTCGCTTCGCGAAGCTGTGGGAGCCGAGAATGTACTGCTGCTCGACAACGGCGACATCCTTCAGGGACAGCCGCCGGCATATTACTACAATTACATCGACACCACCTCCACACATCTGGCAGCCGACATCTATCACTATCTCGGATTTGATGCCGCTACCGTGGGCAACCACGACATCGAGACCGGACATGCCGTGTACGACCGCTGGCGCACGCAATCGGAGCCACGTACTCCGATTCTCGCGGCTAACGTGGTCGACTCCGCTACCGGACTCCCCTATTTCCAGCCCTACACCGTCATCGACCGCGGCGGCATGCGCGTGGCGGTGCTCGGTCTGCTCACGCCCGCTATCCCGGCATGGCTTCCCTCCAACATCTGGGAAGGACTCCGTTTCGACGACATGGTTGAGACAGCATCAAAATGGGTTGAGATAATCCGTCGCGACGAAAAGCCCGACGTGGTGATCGGACTCTTCCACTCCGGAGCCGACTCCACCCGCACCGCCTCCGGCTACATCGAAAACGCTTCGCTGCAGGTTGCGCGGCAGGTACCGGGAATCGACCTCATACTGTTCGGTCACGACCACCGCAGCCATCTCTCCGAACAGACAGCTCCCGACGGCTACAATGTCGTAGCCATTAACCCGGCGAACAACGCGCGTGCCGTGGCGCGTGCCGACATACAACGTCCCTCAAAGCCCGGCGAACGGCCCGTAATAACCGGAAGTGTGGTCGATGTCACCGGCTACACTCCCTCGCCGGAATATATGGATCGGTTTAAACCGCAGAATCTCGAGGTGCTGAAATTTGTTTCCGATACAGTCGGCTACAGTGCCGGTACATTTTCGGGAGCCGATGCCTTTTTCGGACCATCGGCGTTCATCGATCTAATCCACAATCTGCAGCTCAAGATTTCGGGAGCCGAAATTTCAATGGCTGCACCACTCACATTCGGCGGCGTTATTCCGGCTGGTCCACTGACCATGGCTGACATGTTCACGCTTTATAAATATGAGAATATGCTCTATGTCATGGAACTGACCGGGCAGGAAATTCAGGATTATCTCGAACGCTCATATGCCGGGTGGATAGCCACAATGACCTCCGCCGACGATCATCTGCTTCTTTTCGACCCGAACGCCGCCGATGACGGACGCCCCGGACTTGCCACACCGTTCTACAACTTCGACTCAGCTGCCGGTATAGACTATACCGTCGATGTAACAGCTCCGGTAGGCAAGCGCGTAAAGATCTCCGGAATGTCCGACGGTCGTCCATTCGATCCCTCGCGGCGCTATCGTGTGGCAATCAACAGTTACCGAGGAAACGGCGGAGGCGATCTGCTTACACTCGGTGCACGGATACCTCAGTCGGAACTCTCCTCGCGCATCGTATGGGCTACCGACCGCGATATGCGGTATTACCTCATGCAAGCCATCCGCAATGCCGGCACCATCACTCCGGCAGTTATAGGCAACTGGAAATTCATTCCCGAGGATCTTGCTGCAGCAGGAGCCGCACGCGACCGGGCAATTTTATTCAACAATAAATAATTAAAATATTTTAACCATACTACATTTTTCCATAAAATACCCGAGTCCGCTTGCAAATTTTCCAATTTATCGGTGGATATTCCGACATAATATCATCATTTCGGCAACAAAAGCTGACTTAACCTTATAGAAGCAAATCACTTTTGATTTGCATTTTATCAGCGGAATTTGTAAATTTGAAAACATAAAACAATCCTGACTTCAATAACATACCGCGTGAGCGGTGCTTACTTTTTCAGGCTACGGGATAGCCGATACGAATCAAAAACGGCGACAAAAGAATCTCTCTTGTCGCCGCTCTTTTTACCCCCGGCTGCACCTGCCACGCCATGGTATATGACAGGCTGGGAAGCCTGTGGTACTTGCCCGAAAAGATAACGGCAACAAGGAACCATCCCCGTTGCCGTTAAACCGCACATCTTATAATTATTTTGTATTATATTCTCCCACCCTCATTACCGCCAAAACGCTCATCTTATAATTATTTTGTATTATATTCTCCCATCATCCGTAGGGACATGCCTTCGGCATGTTAAATAAATCCCTGTCCCTCAGCTACATCGCAAAGCGATGTCCCTACATTATACAAATATATTATAAATTATTGTAAGAGAGAGTGCCGTAGGCACGATGTTGTCCGAAACCGGGCATGACCGCAGGGAGTGCCCGGACAATGCCATCTTCAATCGGAGTCGCGTGAGCGACGATGTTGTCGGAACAATCCCCACAAACACAACAACGGCAACAAGGAACCATCCCCATTGCCGTCAGATTTCATTCTTCATTCCGTATTACCTCTCAGCTTGATGCTGACAAAAACCGTTCGGTGATGTGCATACTCGAAAACATCGTCGTCCATGCATCTATATTATTGACAAACGACAACCCCTTCACGCCGACAATCTCACCTATCACCTTCAGGTGATTATTCACCCAAGTGCGACGCGTGGCAAACAGATTCGACCGTCCCGACTCCAGCAACGGAAACAGATAAGTATTACCCGAATCATACCGATCCAGTATCACCTGCGCCTCCTTCTCAATCGGGATCCTCATCTCTTTCCCCGTCAGACGCTTATTGAATATCAACAAATTCCCCTGAACATTACGGTGAGTCAGGTGTGCCACATCCACCAGTTCCATCCCCCGGCAGTAAAACGCGAACATAAACAGATCTCTCACCAACGCCAGATTCTCATTCTCCTGCAGATTAAGATCCTTAATCCGTCGAATCACCCCTACGTCAATCTGCTTTCTTTCGGCGTCCCCCGGTTTCGGCTGAGCAATAGTGATTACCGGCTTGAACCACTCCGACCTGGCAGTACAATAACCCAATTCCGCCGCCTGAAACAGAATAGTACGCAACATTCCCAAGTAATAACCCTGCGTCGACTCCTTGAATCCCTGCGTTATAAGCCACTCGGCAAACTCCCTCACAAATCCGGCATCCACCTTATCCCAGCCTATTTCGCCGGCGAATCGGGTCAACTCCTTGTTCAGTGCCACATAACTGCGTGACGTACTTACCTTGTTTTCAGCCCTGCAAAGCTGCGACTTATACTCTGTGAACGCCGTCAGGTCACTCGACCCCTTTTCCGCAGCGTCAGGCATCGGATACACCATCTTCACACAACCGTGAAAACCGTTACCCACCGAGAACAGATCCGC